>DUSB01000030.1 GCA_012840625.1 Syntrophomonadaceae bacterium | reverse complement strand
TGCGACAGGGGACGGTTCTCAACTGTCGCATTCTAATACAAAAATTTCCCCTGTGTTGCATATCTATTATCTGCAAACCTAAGACCGTCCCAAAAACAGCAAAAAAATGCGACAGTTGAGAACCGTCCCCTGTCGCAGACAAGACCGCCCGAATACAAAAAGAGCAAACAAATGCGACAGTTGAGAACCGTCCCCTGTCGCATTAGGGAGGGGGGTCTTTGGTGGTGTCTGGCTGGCTGCTTTTGGAGAGGCGGCCGGCCTTTTTCAGTGCATCCCGTAAGAGGTATTCTATGTGAGCGTTAACGCTGCGGTATTCGTCATCGGCCCATCGCTGCAGATCATCATATAAGGAGGGATCAATCCGCAGTAAGAAACGTTTCTTTTGTGCCATTCCTATCGCCTCAATATAGGCTCCCGGTATTTAATATCGGCTGGGCGCCCCGATCAGAGATGATGGCTACCAGCAAATTATTAATCATGGCCATTTTGCGTTCCTCATCCAATTCCAGCACCCCATCTTCTTCCAGGGTAGCTATAGCCATCTGTGCCATTCCTACTGCTCCATCTACAATCTTCTGCCGTGCAGACACGATGGCCGCGGCCTGCTGTCTTTGCAGCATGGCATTGGCTATTTCGGTAGCGTAGGCCAGATGGGTTAAGCGTGCCTCCAGGACCTCGACGCCCGCTACCGAGAGACGTTCCTGCAGCTCCCGGGACAGCTCGGTGGAGACTTCTTCCGCATTGCTGCGCAGGCAGTAGCCGCCTTCATCAAAATCATCATAAGGGTATTTGGTAGCTACATGACGCAGTGCCGTTTCACTCTGGATTTCAACAAATTCTTCATAATCATCAACATCAAAAATAGCCCGCGCGGAATCAGTCACTTTAAAGACCACCACGGTGGCGATTTCCACCGGGTTACCGTTTACATCATTAACCTTCAGGGTATGACTGTTGAAGTTGCTGACCCGCAGCGAAACAATCGGGTGGCTGGAAAAAGGAATGGTGGCCCAGAGGCCGCTTTCTCGTATACTGCCAGCATATTTCCCGAAGAAAATGATTACCCGGGCTTGATTGGGCTGTACGATGGTAATACCGGAAGCCACCGTGGCCGCCAGTAGAACAAACAGGACCCCGATTATGACCGTGGCAGCAGTGGCCTGTATAAATAGAAACACCGAGGCAAGCACCAGCAATAAAATCAAGAATAGAGCCAGAAAACCGTTCATCTTCCAAGCATTTTTTTCTGTCATTGTTCCCCCACCTTTCTTGCTATTATGATGATATCATTTTGCTATAAAAAGCGAAAGGTGTTTTTTGATAAATAGATTAACCACCGGGGTTAGTATTCCTGCAGTTAGGAAAAGGAATAATCAATATTCTGGCAACAGGGAGCATGAAATTTGAGGAGCGAATTTAGAGCCTGGTGCAGAAGGCTGCGGGTAATGGCTGGATTTTTTTACTTCGGGTTTACTAATCCTATAAACTTGGGTAGCATAGGAATAGAGTGACATTTAATGAGGATGATATGATTAATCGGGTACAACAATATATTCTTGCCAATGAAATGATTCTACCCGGTGAACGGGTCATTGTGGCTGTTTCTGGTGGACCAGATTCCATGGTTTTATTACATATTCTGCATCGTCTGTCCAGTTCGCTTTCATGTGAACTGATAGCAGCCCATCTCAACCATCAGTTGAGACCGGAAGCCGATGATGAGCAGTCTTTTGTTGAGACTGTATGTCAGGAATGGAATTTGCCCTGCTATAGTCATAAAGTTGATATTGCTGCTCGTGCAGCTGAGCAAAAGCGCAATATTGAAGAGCTGGGGCGTGAAGAGCGCTACCAATTTTTTGATACCCTGGCTGCCAGGCTGGCTGCTGATAAAATAGCTACGGCGCATCACGAAGACGACCAGGCGGAAACAGTACTAATGAATATGATTCGAGGAACCGGGATCAAAGGGCTGCGAGGAATCCTGCCGGTACAGGGAAAGGTTATTCGGCCCCTGCTTTCAATCAGTAAAAACGATATACTATCCTATGCAGAAGAAAACGGATTGGCATACTGTACGGATGCAAGCAATCAGGATCCATCCTTTTTACGCAACCGCATCCGCCACCATCTCTTACCTTCTTTGCAGAAGGATTACAATCCGCAGATGGTTAGAAGCCTGAGCAATCTGGCCCACATTGCCCTGCATGAAAATGCATGGATGGAAGAAGAAACAGACCGCTGCTGGCTAGCCGTGCTTCGGGAACAGCAGCCACACATGATCAGCCTGGATCTGCAGGAAGTGGCCGGGCTTCATCCTGCTTTACAGCATCGTATTTTCCTGCGAGCCTTGAGCATTCTTACCGGGGAAGAAGGCTGGGGTTGGCAGGATGTGGATCAAATTGTAGACTTAAGCAGCCGTCCGGGCTCATCTCGTCGTTTGGAATTAAAAAAGCAGCTTAGAGTATTCAAATCATATGATACAATGATATTTACGACAGTGGAACCTGTCGTTCAGGACTTCTGTTATGAGATCAAAGTCCCGGATTTTATTTATATAGAGGAAATAAAACAGGGTTTCGAGCTGAGTATAATCAACGTCGAAGCAATGAAGCCGGAGCCGGGACATATTTATCTTGATTACGATAAACTGGAGCCGCCGCTTTTTATTCGCTCACGGCGCGACGGAGATCGTTTTCATCCCGTTGGCATGCAGGGAAGCAAAAAGCTGAAGAAGCTCTTTATCGATCTAAAAATTCCTTTTCTAAAAAGAGATCAGATACCACTGCTCACCACCCGGAAAGGTCTGGTGTATGCAGTAGTGGGTTATGGTATCTCCCGCCTGGCGATGGTAGATAAGGAAAGTAAACGAATTTTAGTTATAAAGCCAGCAGGAGTCGTGAAAAATAATAGCAGTCAGCCTTTGTCAGGCTGATCAGCAAGCGAGGCCAAGGCACAGGGTTCGTTGAAAAGCCCGGGTCCTTATGCTACAATATGACAGATCTTGGAGAAATTAAACGCCAAATACCTTTATAAACGCATAATGATTGCATTCTACCGAAGGGGAGGGATCATAGATTGGATCGGGCACTGAAAAATATAGCCATATATGTTCTTATTATCTTACTGGCACTTTTTGCAATAAAAATGACCTCGGAACCGGCTGTTAGGGAAAAAGAAATTACTTATTCCGAGTTTTATTCCCTGGTTGAGCGGCAGCAGATCAAGAGTGCTTCAGTAGAAGTGGATGATAAAATTTATAATATTACCGCAGAATCAAAAGACGGGGAGACGGTTATTACCAAAACGGATATAGACCCGGATCTGACTAAATTTATGCAGGAAAAAGGCATCAAAGTGACGGTGGATGAAGCGCCGCCCCCACCATGGTGGATGTCGCTTTTGACCACACTGCTTCCGATCCTTATCCTTATTGCCTTCCTCATTTTCATCATGAATCAGACTCAGGGTGGAGGAAACCGGGTTATGCAGTTTGGACGAAGTAAGGCCCGGATGATGTCAGCTGACGATGTCGAAATTACCTTCAAAGATGTAGCCGGGGCTGAAGAAGCCAAAGAAGAAATGCAGGAAGTAGTAGAATTTCTTAAAAATCCGCAGAAGTTTATTAAGATGGGCGCCAAAATCCCTAAAGGCGTGCTGCTATTCGGTGCTCCCGGCACAGGGAAAACCCTGATGGCCAAAGCGGTAGCAGGTGAAGCGGGAGTACCCTTTTTCTCCATCAGCGGCTCGGATTTTGTTGAGATGTTCGTTGGAGTTGGAGCTGCCAGAGTCAGGGATCTTTTTGAGCAGGCGAAAAAAAATGCGCCCTGTATTGTTTTTATAGATGAAATTGATGCTGTGGGGCGTCAGCGGGGTGCTGGTCTGGGTGGCGGACATGATGAACGTGAACAGACCTTGAACCAGCTGCTGGTAGAAATGGATGGTTTTAGCACCAACGAGGGAATTATTGTCATGGCGGCTACCAACCGTCCTGATATACTGGATCCGGCTTTACTGCGTCCCGGACGCTTTGATCGCCACATCTTGATTGATCGTCCTGATGTCAAAGGCAGAGAAGCCATACTCGTTGTTCATATACAGGGCAAACCGATGGGCAGCGATGTAGACCTGGAGGTTATTGCCCGACGTACTCCCGGTTTTACCGGAGCTGATCTGGCCAACGTAGTTAATGAAGCAGCTCTGCTGGCTGCACGTCGTAATCACGATAAAATTACCATGCACGATATGGAAGAATCCATTGAGCGCGTGATTGCCGGACCAGAAAAGAAGACCCGGGTTATTTCCGAGAAGGAGAAGCGACTGGTCGCCTATCACGAAACCGGGCACGCCATTGTCGGCTATTCACTGCCGAACATGGATAAACTGCATAAGATATCGATTATTCCTCGCGGCCGGGCCGGGGGCTATACCTTGCTGCTGCCCGAAGAAGATCGTAACTATATTACCAAATCATATTTACTGGATGAGGTGGCCACCCTGCTGGGGGGGCGCGCAGCAGAAGCACTGGTGTTAAACGATGTCAGCACCGGTGCGCAAAATGATCTGGAGCGAGCCACCGCCATCGTACGCAAAATGATTATGGAATACGGTATGAGCGAAGAATTAGGTCCGCTTACCTTTGGACATAAGAGCGAAGAAGTGTTTCTGGGACGGGATATTTCCCGTGATCGGGACTATTCGGATGCTATTGCTTATGCTATTGATAAAGAGGCTTCCAAATTTATTGATCAATCCTATCAAAAAGCGGAAGATATCCTGAAGGAAAACATGGATAAACTGCACGTCATCGCCGCGCGCTTGATGGAACAGGAAACCATGGAAGCCGAGGAATTCGAAGCCTTATTCAAAGGTGAAGAATACCATCCACAAGAAACTCCTCAGGAAGTAGAAGAGCCGTCCGGGGACGAAGTGCAGGAAGAGGTACTGCTGGGTTTTCAAGAGTCAACCATACAGACACAGCAGGATGATTCTTCTAATTCAGAACCGCCCCGGCAATAAGCAGGAGGTAAGATAGTAAGGTAGGAAGCCTTTTCTTGAAAACTGATGCTGTACAGGGGATAGGGACCTTTGCTTCTGAACCGCTGCAGTTTATTCTTCAGCATCGGTATAGCAGGGGCAGGCAAGGGGATGATTGCGACCATGCGCAGGCTGACAGGAAGTTCTGAGAACTATCCGCGGCGATTTTCAGCTTTGCTTTCAGCGCAACCGCATTTATAGAACTGACCCCGGGGCATCAGGCAAGCGAGCCTACCCTCTTTTTCCGGGAGGAAGAACTCTATCCTGCGATAGGAGTTTGCATAAATAGATTGAGGAATAATGCCGGGCATACCCGGCATTTTATTTTCTTAAAAACGAATCATTTTCCCTGTTAGGAAGGATTTTTAAAATTATCGTGTAATATATTTTGATAAAGCAAATCTTAATACTACCCCTTGTAAATCTTAAAAAACAGTGCAAACAGTCCTGCTGGTAAATGGTGAATAATAAGCTTGTTGGTGATAAGAAAAAAGAGTAGAGGTGACCTTAATGAAACGTATTGAAATGTTGCTCCGAGATCCTCTTTACCACGACTACATGGAACGCAATATCAACGAGGAAAGAAACTTGAAATACTGCCGACATGATCTTCATCATCATACGGATGTAGCCAGGATCGCCTATATCCTGGTTCTTGAGAATAATGATCTGGGATACTTTGTAATGGAAGCCAATCTCAGTGGCAGACTGGCCGCCAAAGAACTTATTTATGCAGCTGGTTTGCTCCATGACATTGGAAAATGGAAGGAATACCAGATGGGTGTGGATCATGCTTCCTATGGATCCAGATTGGCGCGAGACATCTTACCCCGTATTCACTTTAATGAAAATGAGATCGAAATCATCTGTCGGGCTATTTATGAGCACCGCAACATCAGCCGGGATATGAGTTTTCTCGGCGAACGCATTCATAGGGCCGATAATCTGTCCCGCGTATGCAGCCAGTGCGATCACCGTCACCGCTGTCCCAAAATAGAGAACAAAGAATTCAGTGTTACCAGTTTTGAATATTAAAAACTTTATTGGAGGTAGCCCTATGCAAGCACATTACGCAGCCCAAATTCACAATCGTGAACAGGCCCGGGCTTTTTTGCAAAAAACAGGTTGCAGTCAGGCCGGCATGGAGTGGATGCTGCCCAAAGCGGTTTTTCGCTGCATCATGTTAAAAAACATTTCTCCGCCGGCAGCTAATATCATCAAACAGGAGATGCTGGCCAAAGGAGGCGAAGCCGCCGTCGCTTATCATGCCCTTACCGGCGAAGAAAACAGCGATGTCCTTCTGCTGGGAACACTGCGCCAGTATGAACTCTTAACCGCCAAACTGCGTCTGCAGCCTTTTAAACTCAAATACATTGCTGAGGATATAGACCGTATTTTACAAAATGCCGAACCTGCGGTTAAAAACTTCCGCCTGGCGGGGGGGAAAAAGCTACCCCTGGGTGAACGTACGCTGATCATGGGCATTTTAAATGTAACCCCGGATTCCTTTTCTGATGGCGGCCAGTATCTTGATCCCGTACGCGCGGTAGAACATGCACAGCAGATGATGGAAGAGGGAGCAGACATCATTGATGTAGGAGGTGCTTCCTCCCGGCCCCGTTCCACCATGGCCAGTACAGAAGAAGAGCTGGCCCGGGTGCTGCCAGTAGTCGAAGCCCTGGTTAACAGGGATATACCGGTATCGGTGGATACCTTTCGTGCCGAGGTAGCTGAGGCCGTATTGGAGCGGGGAGCGCATTTAATTAACGATATTGGCAATCTGACCTTGGATCCACAGCTGCTGGAGGTTCTGGTACGCTTCCAGGCACCGGTAGTCATCATGCATAATCGTATGCAGATGAGACCGGGTGAGCCCTATCAGGATCTGATTGCGGATATCGCCGGTGAACTGCAGGCATCGATAGAAAAAGCAGAAAAGGCCGGTCTGCCGGGGGATTTGATTATGGTTGATCCTGGCCTAGGCTTTGGCAAGACCCGGGAAGAAAACCTCCAGCTGCTTCGTGAACTGGCTTCCTTTAAAAGTCTTGGCTGTCCTATCCTGCTGGGAGCATCGCGTAAGACCTTCATTGGTCAGACCCTGAACCTGGAGGTTCAGGAAAGGGTAGAAGGTTCTTTGGCCGCCGTAGCCATCGGCATTATGAATGGCGCTGATATGGTACGGGTACACGATGTCAGGGAAAGCAAGCGGGTAGCCATGATGACGGATGCAGTGGTGTACCAGCATGGATAAGATTATGGCCCGGGGGCTGCGCTTTCAAGGCTGTCATGGTGTTCTAGCGCAGGAAAAAGAACAGGTTCAGCCCTTCATTATTGATCTGGATCTTTATACCAGTCTTCATACTGCCGGCTGGAGCGATGATATTAAGGACACCGTATCCTATGATGAAGTTTTTTATCATGTTAAAAAAATTGTAGAAGGGGAAAGCTTTAACTTGATAGAAGCTTTAGCAGAGAATATTGCGGCCTCTTTACTGCTGCATTTTCCGCTTAAAGCAGTAAAGGTAACCGTCTATAAACCTGAAGCTCCGGTGGAGGGCAGATTTGATCATTTTGCCGTGCAAATTTATCGTAGTTTAAAGTAATTTGAAATAGCGGTAAAAGCATCATATTCGAAGCCGGAGAGGGTTTATTATACATAGTTGCTAATTATTTTCCTTGCACCGTAAAAAACGGTATGCTAACTTAGAGGTGAAAATAGGGTGAAAAATAAAGCTTATATCGCTCTTGGGTCAAATGTAGGAGAAAAAGAAGAAAATCTTGCCCAAGCCCAGAAGCATATCGCCATGATCGCAGATACCAAAATTACCCGGACATCATCCATATACCAAACCGTGCCCTGGGGTAAAACCGATCAAGACGATTTTTTGAACCAGGTTATTGAAATAGAAACCGAATTTTCACCTCTGCAACTCTTATCTGTTTTATTAAACATTGAAATAAACATGGGACGCCAGCGCAAAGAGAAATGGGGTCCCCGAATAATAGATCTAGATATTCTCCTCTATGGAGAACAGACTGTGGATGAGCCGGAACTAAAGGTTCCCCATCCTTACCTTTGTGAACGGTTGTTTGTACTGATCCCACTGCTGGAAATCAATCCGGATATTGTACTTCCAGATGGGACCAATCTCAAGGAGGTGTTGATTAGAGTAAAGGCCCGGACAGATAATAAAAGTATTCCGAACATGCTAGATCTGAATAAGGGGTCTCACATTGACACTCCTAAATCAGGATCCCGCCTGTAACCAAAAATGGAACAGGACGGAAAGGTGAAAGCAGGGCAAAAGATGATCGTATATGTCCTGTTTTAAAGGAGGAAGTCTAAATGGAAAAGATCGGCATCATCGGAGCAGGTGTTGTTGGTACGGCTATAGGGGTAGTATTGAATGAGAAAGGCTATGAGATTACGGGCGTTTATGATATTAAGCCCGAATCTACTAAGCAGCTTGTAGAACGAACTCGATGCAAGTCTTATTCAACCCCGGAAGAAGTTTCCTGTTCCGCTGAAATTTTGTTTATCACTCCGTGTGACAGTGCTATTGAGGACGTTGCCAATTTACTGGCTGATCGGGGGGCGTTTTATCCCGGTGAGATTGTCGTGCATATGAGTGGTGCACAGTCGTCGGAGGTTCTGGATCGGGCCAAGGACTTTGGCGCGCGCGTTTTATCCGTGCACCCCTTACAATCCTTTGCCAATCTAAACATGGCAGTTAACAACCTGCCAGGGTCCGTATTCAGCATTGAGGGTGACAAAGAAGCCTATGACGCAGCAGTATGTATTGTAGAAACGCTTGATGGCGAGTATTTCTTTATTGATAGAAAGGCCAAGCCCCTGTATCATGCAGGTGCTTGCGTTGTTTCCAATTATCTGGTAACTTTGATTGATTTTGGTGTAAAATTATTGGAGTCAACCGGAATTCCAAAAAGTTTGGCTGTCAAGGCATTAATGCCTCTCATTAATGGAACGGTTCAAAACATTGAAAACATAGGAATTCCAAAAGCTTTAACCGGTCCTATTGCCAGAGGAGATCTCTCCACTATCCTGAAACATTTGGCCTGTCTGGAAGAAATGGCACCAGATCTTACCAGACTTTATAGCTGGCTGGGATTCTACACCGCCCAGATAGCTGTAGAAAAAGGCACCATTGATGCAGGCGCGAGAGAGGAATTCCAGAAATTATTTATTCAGGAACTTTCCCGAGCAACATTGTAACATCAGGAGGAGGTCTTAATAATGGCAAGAGTGAGTACAGCGACAATAAAAGAGAAAAAACAAAATGGAGAAAAAATTACCATGCTGACCTCGTATGATTATTCAATGGCAGCTATGGTTGATGCAGCTGAAATAGATATGATTCTCGTCGGAGATTCACTGGGCAATGTGGTACTGGGATATGAGGATACCCTGCCTGTAACCATGGATGATATGGTTCATCATACCAGAGCAGTTAGCAGAGGCACCAGCTACAGCATGGTGGTGGCTGATATGCCTTTTTTATCCTATCATGTTACCATTGAGGAGGCGGTTCGCAACGCCGGTCGTTTGATACAGGAGGGCAGTGCCCAGGCGGTCAAACTCGAAGGCGGCGTGGAGCGGGTTGATACCATAAAAGCCATTTTAGATGCCCAGATTCCAGTAGTAGGGCATATCGGTCTGACACCGCAGTCCGTGAATCAGTTCGGCGGGTTTAAAGTACAGGGTAAGGATGTAGAAACAGCCAGGAAGGCGATAGAGGACGCCAGGGCTCTCGACGAAGCCGGGGTCTTTGCCATCGTGTTGGAATGTGTACCTACGCCATTGGCGCAAAGGATTACCCAGGAGGTATCCTGTCCCACCATCGGCATTGGGGCTGGTCCTTACTGTGATGGTCAGGTGCTGGTCATTAACGATATGTTGGGCATAACCAGGGGTCATGTACCTAAATTTGTCAAAAAATTTGCCCACCTAGAACCGCTGATTCAGGAAGCACTGCTGGCTTACAAAAAAGAAGTGGAATCCGGTCAGTTTCCCTCCGCAGAACATGGCTTTAAAATGAAGAGCGAAGTTCTTGAAGAGCTCTAGCGTTTTAGAAAGAGGGCAGCGACCATGGAGATCATGAAAACAGTTGAGGACATGCAGCAGTGGTGTCTGATACAGAAAAGAGCAGGCCGGAGCATTGGATTGGTTCCTACGATGGGTTATCTGCATGAGGGTCATCTGGCTCTGGTACGCCAGGCTCGGCAAAATTGTGATATAGTAATAGTGTCAATTTTTGTTAATCCGATTCAGTTTGGGACTGGTGAAGACTTTGACGAATATCCGCGCGATTTAACTCGGGATAGTGAAGTCCTGCGCCAGGAAAGGGTAGATGCTATTTTTGCCCCCCTGGCTAGTGACATGTATCCCCGGGGTTTTAACACTTATGTCGAGGTATTTGGTGATGTAACGGAAAAGCTTTGTGCCCGATCAAGACCGGGTCATTTTAAAGGTGTTACTACTGTCTGCAGTAAGCTTTTTCATATCTGTCAACCGGATAGGGCTTATTTTGGACAAAAAGACGCCCAGCAGCTGCTGGTTATGCAGAAAATGGTAAGGGATCTTAATTTTCCGCTGGAAATCGTTCCGGTACCGATAGTAAGGGAGCCCGACGGATTGGCCATGAGCTCACGCAATGTATACTTGAGCCCGGAAGAGCGTAGGCAGGCTCTGGTTTTGTATCAGTCTTTACAGGAAGCCCAGAAGCTTATCAATTCAGGCGAGAGAAAGGTAGAAACAATCAAAGGGCTTATACGGGATTGTATTGAATCCAGTCCTTTGGCCAGGATTGATTATATAGAGATATATGATGCGGATGATTTATCCGATATTGAGGAGATTGATGGTAGAGCATTAATTGCTCTGGCAGTAAAGTTTGGGAATACCAGGTTGATTGATAACCTGTTAGTGGAGGTGTAGGTTGGTGCTTCGCTACATGCTGAAGTCCAAAATTCATCGGGCGGTTGTTACCGAGGCAGACCTGAATTATATCGGCAGTATCACGATCGACCGTGAATTGATGGACGCTGCAGATATCGTTGAATACGAAAAGGTAACTATAGTAAACAATAATAACGGCGCGCGATTTGAGACGTACGTTATAGAAGGAGAGCGGGGAAGCGGTATTATTTGCTTGAACGGTGCTGCAGCTCGTTTAGTTGAAAAAGGCGATATCGTTATTATTCTTACTTATACGCTCATAAAAGATGATGAAGTTAAAGAATACCAGCCCCGGCGGGTATTTGTCAACGAAAAGAATCAGGTGCAGGAAATTTCCTAGCTTTAATCGGGATTTTGTTGTCCGCATTTTCTTAACAGCTCATGGACTATTCCTGGTCACTCATTCGTTGTAGTGCTCAATAATTTCTTTGGATATAGGATATCAGATCAAAGTCCGCGTTCGGGAAACCACGCGGATTTTGGTTTACCTGCTGGTATTACCTGCTAATAGACCAAATACTTGACTTAGAACCAGGAAGCAGGTCTTATTAGGGATGTTTTTTGCTGATAATATATTATAATATAGGTGCCCGATTAAACGATAAAGGAGCTTATGGCATGTCGACTGAACTTGTGCAGTATATAAAAAAGCGCCAGGATGAACTGGATGCAATTATCCTGGCTCATTTTTATCAGCTGCCTGAAATACAGGATATCGCTGATATTGTGGGCGATTCCCTGCAGCTGGCTCGTGAAGCAAGCAAAACCAGCGCGTCGGTGATTGTGAGCTGCGGGGTTCGTTTCATGGCTGAAACCGCCAAAATTTTAAATCCAGATAAAAAAGTCTTACTGCCAGCTGTTGAAGCCGGCTGTGCAATGGCTGATATGGTTACCGCTGAGGCCCTGCGGGAGAAAAAACGTCAATACCCGCAGGCTGTAGTGGTGAGTTATGTAAATACATCGGCAGAGGTAAAAGCAGAAAGTGATATTTGCTGTACCTCGGCCAATGCCATTGAAGTTATTAAGTCCATCCCGGAGGACAGGCCCATTCTATTCGTACCCGATCGCAATCTGGGAAAATGGATCGAAGCTCAGACCAATAGAGAGATGTTTTTCTGGGCAGGATGCTGCCCGGTACATGACCAGGTGACCATTGAACAGGTAAGAGAACAGCAGCGCCTCTATCCTGATGCGCCGCTGGTGGTACATCCGGAATGTCCGCCGGAGATTACTTCTGCCGCTGACGCAGTACGGTCAACATCTGGTATGCTTAAGTATATACAGGAAAGCTCGGCCCGGGATTTTATTGTGGGTACCGAAGAGGGCTTTTTATATACGCTGGAAAATAACACCAGTGGTAAGCGCTTTCATCTGGCTCGTACCGATTTTATCTGTCAGGATATGAAATACATTACCTTGGAAAGGCTGGCTAAGTCCATGAAGGAGGAAAAGGATCTGGTCGAAATTCCCGAGGAAATCCGTGAGCGGGCTTACCAGGCATTGGATCGCATGCTGCAAATAGGATAAGATTACAGCCGCTCTACCGCCAGGAACGCGAAAAAAGGAGTAAAGGCAGCGCATTTTATGCAGATTTCACGTTTTATTCATGGACTGAAAGCGGATGTTTCCGTCCATTATACTGATTTTCTTGTCATTGGTGGGGGAATTGCCGGACTTTTTACCGCTTACAAGCTTTCACCATACGGCAGGGTTACCGTTTTGATGAAAAAAAGCATAAGAGAATCCAATACTGGATTGGCTCAGGGGGGGATAGCTGCTGCAGTGCATGAAGAAGACTCCCCCTTTTTGCACCTTGAAGATACCCTGGAAGCCGGAGCTGGCCTGTGCAATATCGGTGCTGTTGATGTACTGGTAAGAGAAGGTCCTGCTCGAGTCCGCGAACTTATTGCTCTCGGTGCCCCCTTTGATACCAAAAACGGCAGCATTTCTCTGGCCCGAGAAGGAGCTCACAGTAAAGCCCGCATCCTGCATGCTGCTGATGCCACCGGCGAAGCCATTCGCCAGGCTCTGGAGCTGGCCTGTGTGAACAATCCCCGCATCCAGATCTATGAGAACCAGTTTCTCATTGACCTGCTGGGAATTCCGGGTATAGAATGCCATGGGGCCATCATCTACAATCGCGAACGAGAGGAAACGCTTTTGTACATTGCCCGCGCCGTCATTCTGGCCACCGGAGGGGCAGGGCAGCTTTACCAGTATACCACCAATCCCGATGTAGCCACCGGTGATGGGATGGCAGCTGCCTTTCGCCTGGGCGCTGAATTGATGGATATGGAATTTATTCAATTCCATCCTACCGTTCTTTTCAGCCATGACACCCAGCGTTTCTTAATCTCCGAGGCGGTCAGAGGGGAAGGCGGATTGCTGTATAATCTGCGCGGGGAGCGCTTTATGTATAAATATCATCCGCTAAACGAACTGGCACCACGGGATGTGGTATCCCGGGCCATTCTCAGTGAGATGAATCTGACTGACTCCGAATATGTTCACCTGGACATGCGCAGCATCCCCCGGGTGGCGGAACGCTTTCCCAACATCTATCGTACCTGTCGCCAGCGGGGGATTGATCTGACCCGTGATCGGGTTCCTGTTTCCCCTGCCGCCCACTATATTATGGGAGGAATCCACACCGACATCAACGGTCAGACAGGTATAGCAGGACTCTATGCCTGTGGAGAAACAGCCTGTACCGGTGTACACGGAGCCAACCGTCTGGCATCTAATTCTTTGCTCGAAGGCATCGTCTTTGGGCAGCGAATTGCTGATCAGGCCAACGAAATCATGTATCGGCGTCAGCTAAGCCGCAGCGAAGTGCTGGCTGCCTATAACCCCGAATGGGTATGGGTGCCGCGTACCGACGGCATCGATCCCCGGCAGGTACGGCAGCAGCTGCAGCAGCTCATGTGGGAAGATGCTGGCATCATCCGCCACGAAGAAGGCCTGCAAAGAGCCCATGAAAAAATAGAAGCCCTTTACAATCAACTGGGACCGGGTGAGGATCTACTGACCTATCTGGAAACCATCAACATGCTCACCGTAGCCCATGTGATCGTACAGGCGGCTCGATGGCGCCAGGAAAGCCGCGGCGGTCATTTCCGTTCTGACTACCCCGCCCGCGATGATATGCGCTGGGATCAGCACAGCACCTTCATCAACTGCTAAAAACCCGGGAACCGCAATGCGAAGACGGTTCTGGTCTAAAATACACCTCAGGAATAGCATACTAAAATTGCGTTCCCTGCGTTTGATTTAAAATTTTAAATGCGACCGGATAACCGTCTGTGTCGCAAATCGAGGAGGCAGCTATGAACGATTGGACAGGCGTACATGAACTGATGATGCTGGCACTAAAGGAAGACATCGGGCCCGGTGATATTACCACCAATAGCTTGATCCCTGCCGAGCAGAAGGGGTGTGGTGTTTTTGTCTCCCGGGCAGAAGGTATTCTGGCTGGCATAGAGCTAAGCTGTGAGGTCTTTCGCTTTTTGGATGATAAGATGCAGTTTGATTTCTACCTGCAGGACGGAGAGCAGATCCATCCTGGCACTCAGATTGCGGTAGTAGAAGGCTCCATGCGCACCCTCCTCACCGGAGAACGCCTAGCTTTAAATTTCCTGCAGCGTTTATCTGGTATTGCCACCCATACCTATCAAGCGGTGGATTCGATTCGCTACAGCACCGTCCAGCTCCTGGATACGCGCAAAACCACTCCCGGCATGCGCGAGCTGGAAAAATATGCGGTTAAAGTAGGCGGTGCCCGCAATCACCGCTTCGGGCTTTTTGATGGGGTTATGATTAAAGATAATCACATAAAAGCAGTAGGCTCCATTCAAAAGGCAGTTTCTCTGGCCCGTAA
Organism: Syntrophomonadaceae bacterium; assembly: GCA_012840625.1. Classification (GTDB taxonomy): domain Bacteria; phylum Bacillota; class Syntrophomonadia; order Syntrophomonadales; family Syntrophomonadaceae; genus DUSB01. Next base: position 2,182 of record DUSB01000030.1, on the reverse strand, counting down.
GCAGGTACCGCATACCATCAAAATCGAAGTGGAAGTAGAAAATCTGGAGCAGCTGCAGGAAGCCCTGGAGAGCTGTGCAGATATTATCCTCCTGGATAATATGGATCTGGATACCATGCGCCAGGCGGTAGAAATGACCGACGGCCAGGCCCTGCTGGAAGCATCAGGGGGTATTACCGCAGCCACCCTAGCTGAGGTCGCCAGAACCGGGGTTGATTTTATTTCCATGGGAGCCCTCACCCATTCTGCTCCCTCCCTGGATATATCCTTTGATATAATCTAGGCAAACTCACGGAGTACGGTTCTCAAATAGTACAGCCGCATTTTTGCGCCCCCTGAACAGGCTCAACCATCGGTTTTAAACGGTAGTTGAGCCTTTCTAAATAGCCCGGCGCCAAATTTTCACTTGTCTGGACAAAGAAAATTGCGGGGGCCGGCGGTGGAACTTCAATATCGCTCCTCCCTATCGTTCCATTTTAAGAAATACCTTCCAGAGTACAACGCGTATTTTGTACTAATTGGTAATATTCTATCTATTTTTCTTTTAAAGGGCATTTTTGTATACATTTATAGTGTAAAATGATGATATATCTAATATGTACGTTCCAATAAACTTATAAAAATTACAGTTTAAAAAATTAAATCAGAGCTTGCTTTTACTTGAAGTGTTTGTACCGGTTTTTCACTGGAACGAATCTTCAATACCAACGGAGGTGATTTAATCTACAAGCTCAGTAGAAATATGTCTATATAATAAAAATATAGTCTAATGACCATTTTTTAATGCATCAGGAAAAACAGTGCTGTTGTTTGTCCGAAAATGAAATGGAGTGGATGAATTTGAAAAGTATCAGCAACCGTCTAATGGTTTTTATCAGCGTCGTTATTCTGGTTCTCTGCCTGGGGCTGGGTTTTGCTGCCTATCAGGGTTCAACAGCCGCTTTATTAAGTCAAACTGATGAACTGCTGCAGGAAATAGCTGAAACAGCAGCCGCAGAAGCCACCTTGGCACTGGATAAACAGCTTACTTCCCTGGAAACCCTGGCCGCCAGCAATCCTGTACTGCAAAATCCACAGGCCCCTATGGCGGATAAACTGGCGGTTCTAAAGGCGGAGGCCAAACGTGGAGGGCATCAGCGCATGTGGTATATCATGCCAGATGGTAAGGCCTATGCTACTGACGGACGCACTGTTCAGGCCCAGGACCGCGAATATTTCCAGGCCGCCCTGCAGGGAAAGAAGGCCATCAGTGAGCCTATACCATCCAAAACAGATGATAGCATGGTGGTAGCCTTTACCGTTCCGGTCATGAGTGGCGGAAAAGTGAGCGCGGTAATCTGTGCCGAGCGCGACGGCAATAATCTGAGCAGCTTTACCAATGAAATAAAAATTGGCCAGACCGGTCAGGCCTATATGCTGGGTAAAACCGGCAATACCATTGCCCACCAGAGTAAAGAGCTGGTGCTCAATCAGGATAATACTATTGAGGCAGCCCAACAAGATGCTGCGCTGGCTCCCCTGGCGGAATTAGAGCAAAAGATGATAGCCGGGAAAAAAGGAACTGGAACATACAACTATAACGGGGAAAATAGATACATGGCCTATGCTCCGGTGGGAGATACCGGCTGGTCGCTGGCTGTTACTATCCCGGAAGCGGAACTTCTGGCCAACCTGACCGGTCTCAAGGTACGGATAGCACTCTTTACACTGCTGGCAATTATCCTTGGCATCATCGTGGCCGCCCTCCTGGGTCGCCGCATTGCTCAGCCTATATCCATGGCCGCTGAACATTGCGAAAATATGGCCGCCGGAGATTTCAGCCAGACTATGCCGGATAAGTACACCAGTATGCAGGATGAGGTGGGTGTATTGGCCCGCAACTTCAATCTCATCTCGGAAAATGTCAGTAAAATGCTGCTGGAAGTACAGAATGATACCCAGGGTATGCTGGCCTTCAGTCAGGAATTATCAGCTTCCGGAGAAAACATTGCCTCCACCATGCAGGAGGTATCAGCCTCTACCGAAGAAATTGCCGCTGGGCTGGAGGAAGTCAGTGCTGCTAGCGAAGAAATAAATGCCTCCGGTGGGGAAATCGTCGAGGCGCTGGGAATTTTAAACCAGAAATCGGTGGACGGTCTACAGGAAGCCCGGGAGATGGAAAAACGAGCAATAGATTTACAAC
>DUSB01000029.1 GCA_012840625.1 Syntrophomonadaceae bacterium | reverse complement strand
GCCCGGGGGTACAATTAGCCGTTCGAGATAAAGCTAGGCTTAATGGGGTTTGTAAATAAGTAATTTCCTTTTCCAGAAACCCCAGTGCCATTTTTAATTCCTTAATTTGCCGTACCCGCAGCTTTAGGCCATTCGCTTCCATCAGGCCATAGCTTCCCAGACCGGCGATAATAAAAATAATGCCCATCAATTTTACCGTATTCATTCTTCTTCCCACCTTATTATCTCTTCCACTGTTCCCGGACCATGGCGGCGTGACAGAATAACGATGCTTTGAAAAATACCCTGGGACAGCAGATCCTGCAGGATATCACGTCTTTGTATTTCTTCAATGCTGCCAGCATGGACACTGGCTATGATATTCACCCCGGCATTAATACACTCGCGAACCGCATACAGATCCTCTTTTCTCCCCAACTCATCGGTTACTAGGATGTCGGGAGATAAAGAACGTATCGCCATCATCATTCCCAGCGCTTTGGGACATGCATCCAGCACATCGGTCCTGGGACCAATATCCATTTGTGGTATACCATGGTAACAACCAGCAATTTCGGATCGTTCATCCACCACCGTTATATTGCAGCCCGGTATATGATCATCCCCGGAGGATAAAATGCGAGTTAGATCACGCAGCAGCGTCGTTTTTCCACAGCGAGGTGGGGATACCACCAGGGTGTTGTTTACACGGCCTTTATGTACCAGCTGGGGTAAGAGGGATGAAGCACAGCCTTTGATCTGACGAGCCATCCGTATAGCGATGCTGGAGAAGGAACTGATGTTATGTACCTGATTATCACGGATAACCATCTGCCCTGCTAATCCCACCCGATGTCCACCAGGAATGGTGATAAAACCACGGCGAATCTCCTCTTCAAACGCATAGAAGGAATTATCGCTTATGGAAGCAATGGTTCTGGATAAATCTTCAGTCTTTACTCTATAGCCCCCCGCCAGTTTACTATCCAGTTTCCCCTGTCTGGTAATGGTCAGCTCTTGATCGGTGGTACGCAGCACAATAGGCTGGTTACAGCGCAGACGAATTTCTTCCAGGCTGCTGCCAAGCTGTAAAGAATGGGGTGCAATAAGCTTGTAAATATCCGGCGCCAAGTAAGGCAGGATATCCTGTAGAATGCTTTCCTTCCTTTGATTCTTAAGAACGATATCCATATTGACCACCGCCTTTGTTGTTAATAAATATTGGAACAGAAGCTTTTTTATTCCAATTAATACCTATAAAAATGCATAAAAAAACCGCCATGAAATATTCAAAGCGGTTTTTCTTCGGCTTTAGAATAAGGGCTTATGAGATGGTTTGATCATCCATTACCTCATCAGGGGGAAGCGTTTCAAAATCCATAGCACTATCGTTAACATAAATGATTTCCTGACAGGAAGGGCATACCAATTCTAAGATCTCATCCTCATCATCCTGCATAACAAAGATAAGCTCTCCACAATTATCACATACCAAAGGGGTATACTCCTCATCAGATAGGCTTTCTTCCAGGTCCAGCAGATCTTCATCCATGTCTTCAAGGTAGGCACGTATCTCGACCATTTCATGCTGGAAAACGGCCAGTTCATCAGCCATTTCATTCAATACATTAAGAATACCAGCTATGACCTTGCCCTGAGGACTGCCATCGCTAATGGTTAAACCCTCGCTCATACCCTGTAAATAACTTACTTTTTCAATAATATCCTTCACTTGATTTTCCTCCTTTTACCCTGAACTATCACATTACACCTAGTATGGGTGGAAGGAAGAAAATTTAATCGTATAAAAAAGAGGAATCTCTTCCTCCTTCCCGGCTAAACCCTTTCCATGTATTCACCTGTACGGGTGTCAATCCGGATGACATCCCCTTCATTAACAAAAAGCGGTACCTGTACCTGAGCACCGGTTTCCAATGTAGCTGCTTTTGTGGCTCCGGTAGCTGTGTCACCTTTAATCCCTGGTTCTGATTGGGTTACCTTGAGTTCTATGAAATTAGGCAGATCAATACCGAGAATATCGTTATTATAAATTAATACACCAATGTTCATGTTTTCCAGCAGCCATTTTACGTCATCGCCAATAATGTCAGCCGGAATACTGAGCTGTTCATAGTTTTCATTGTCCATAAAAACGTAAGCATCCCCATCATTGTACAGGTACTGCATTTCACGTTTGTCCAGGTGAGCACGCGGTACTTTTTCCCCACCACGAAAGGTTTTTTCAATCGTAGCGCCTGTTTTTAGATTTCTGAGTTTGGCCCGTACAAAGGCAGCACCTTTGCCAGGTTTTACATGCTGGAAATCCATTACCTGATAAGCCATATTATCCAGTTCAATTGTTACCCCAGTTTTAAAATCATTGACAGAAATCATCGCTATCCCTCCAGTTATATTGTTAATAAGCTTTTATCCGAACAGGTCATAATTTCACATCCATCGCTCTTTACAATAACTGTATCTTCAATACGGATGCCGCCCCAGGCCGGTATATAAATACCCGGTTCAACTGTTACCACCATATCAGGCTGTAAAAGCAATTCGCTGTAAGGTGATAGACGCGGTTCTTCATGGACCTCTAATCCTACGCCATGTCCCAGGCTATGGACAAAATAAACATCCAGATTCCACTGGCTTAGATGCTTGCGGACCGCTGCATCTACATCTTGTCCACAGACACCTGCACAAACAGAGCGAAGACCAATCTGCTGGGCCTCCAACAAGCGCATATAAAGATCCCGAAATCGTTGGCTGGCTTGATCAATGCTGACAGTACGTGTCATATCGCCAGCATAGCCCTTATATATACCACCCATATCAAGAGTCAGCATGTCCCCTGATTGCAGGGTTCGGTCTGAAGGCTGACCATGAGGCAAAGCTGCATTAGGCCCTGATACCGCAATGATATCAAAGGATTCTTTACTGCATCCATATTCCCGCAATAAAAAGCTTATGCGGTTGGCAATATGGCGTTCGCTCATACCAATCTTCAGTTCAGATAAAATCTGTAGGAAAACCCGGTCGCCAATAGCTGCTGCCTGGCGAAGCCGATTCAGTTCCTCTTCATCCTTAATAATCCGTAAGCTTTCGATGAGATGGGAGTGGGGAATAAGCTGTACAGGAATTTCTTTCTGCATGTGCTGAAAGCGATCTACAGTAAGCACATGGGCTTCAAAACCCAGACCATGAATACCAGTACATAGATCCTTTAATGCATCCCACCCTGCACCTTTTTTTTCTACCAGCTGCCAATCTGGACATTCCAAGGCAACCTGCTCATAATAGCGAGCGTCGGTAAGGATATACTGCTTTTCCAGCGTAATAAATAATTGTGCGTCTGTTCCCCCGGTAAAACCCGACAGATAAAAAATATTCTCGGCTTTAGTAACCAGAAAGGCATCAATTCTCTTTTTATTCATCTTCTGCCGTAATCGAGTTAAGCGTTTCTTCAATCTTTCTTATCACCTGCCTGCCACAATAATGAACAGCGGCCTGTTTAAGCCTGGTTTTATTTTACCCCAGCCGCTACGGCTGTAAATAGTTTTTCTTATTAAATTATTCTTTAAGAGATAGCATCATTCTTATCGCTCTATGTTTCGGTTTAAAAAGCGGCAGGCAGCCTGAAAAGCTAATTCATATCCATAGGCTCCCATACCGAAAATTCCTCCGGCAGCAATAGGCGACAAAAGACTATGATGGCGAAACGTTTCCCGGGCATAGATATTGGATAAATGAACTTCGATAAAAGGAATCCCGGCAGCTTTCAGGGCATCATAAAGAGCAAGGCTGTAATGAGTCCAGGCTCCAGCATTAACAATCATATAGTCAACATTACCGATGGCCTGATGAATCCGGTCGATCATGGCTCCTTCATGATTGCTCTGGAAAAATTGGATGTTCACGCCCTGCTGCTGAGCCAGTTCACTCAATCTATGATGAATAAGATCCAGACTTTGTTCCCCGTAGTACTCAGGCTCCCGCGAGCCCTGCAGGTTCAAATTAGGACCATCAAGTACTAATATCGTCGCCATTGTCTCTTTCCTCCTCAATCTCCACTGATACTCAAAGCAGATAGGCGAATACTTGGTGCTGCTTTACTGCCCATAAAACGAAGATCACTACCAACAGCCTCAATATCATGTAATAGATCAATTAAATTACCGGCAATGGTTACCCCGCGAACTGCTCTGCTTAAATGCCCATTTTCGATGAGAAGACCAGCCGCACCTACGGAAAAATCACCAGAAATTGGATTGGCCGTATGCATGCCCATGACATCGGTAATGTATAAACCTCGATCAATATCTGCCATTAGCTGTTCTCTGCTCTCTTCTCCCGCTTCTAAAATCATATTGCTGGGAGCAACCGTTGGCAGACTGCGGAAGGAAAAACGCTGACCGTTACCGGTAGAGGAAACACCATCCCGGGACGCTGTGTAGCTATCATAAAGATACCCTTTTAAAAACCCCTTATCGATAACGTAATGTGATTGGCTGGCTACCCCTTCGCCGTCAAAAGGTAAAGAAGCAATGCCTTCAGGATGAAAGGGATCATCCTGAATGGAAACACTGGCAGAGGCCACCTGCTGGCCCAGTTTCCCGGCAAACATAGACTTACCCTTTTGCACCGCATCGGCTCCTACGGTT
>DUSB01000028.1 GCA_012840625.1 Syntrophomonadaceae bacterium | reverse complement strand
ATGTGGCAGTATGCCAGTTTGGGAGAACTGTCGGCAATTGTGAAGGCGGTCACCATAAGCACTGCTGGAGTGGTGGGCTGCATCTATTTATTTGGACTCCCTACCCTGCCGCGCAGCGTCTATCTACTGGGCTGGTTTTTTATCATCGCCTTTACAGGCGGTTCACGTCTGGCATGGCGTATGATACGGGATTCGCTGCTGAAAGATATCAGCACTGTGGCTCGGCCTACCCTGATTGTTGGCGCCGGAGATGCTGGTGCGATGGTAGCCCGGGAAATACTGAACAACCACAGCCTGAACCTGTATCCGGTGGGCTTTGTTGATGACAGCAGCTTGAAGCAACATCTTACTATCTATGATATCCCGGTGCTGGGCAACCGCAAAAGCATTCCCCGGCTGGTGCATAAATACGGCATCGAGGAAATCATTATCGCCATGCCCTCTGCTCCCGGGCGCACCATCAAAGAGATTATGGACATCTGCCGGGAAACCCCGGCCAAGGTGCGTATTTTCCAGGGCAGCAGTGAAATGCTGGGGGATACCACCTATCGTATCCGCGATATCCAAGTCGAAGACCTCTTGCGCCGGGAACCGGTCAAAATGAATCTGGATGAGGTAGCTCATTACCTGGAAGGCAAAACGGTGCTGGTCTCAGGTGCGGGAGGATCGATCGGCTCCGAGCTCTGCCGCCAGATTGCGGTTTTTAAACCCCGGCGGCTGATCCTTCTGGAATACAGCGAAAACAATCTTTTTGACATCTATAACGAGTTGCGGGAGCTTTTTGCTGATCTGGAGATCATACCCGATCTCACCGATATCAAGGATCGTATGAAGCTGCAGCAGACCTTTAACCGATACGAACCTCAGGTGGTTTTCCATGCGGCGGCTTATAAGCATGTACCCATGATGGAACTGCATCCAGCTGAAGCCATCAAGAACAATGTCTTAGGAACGAAAAACATGGCGGAAATAGCTCACCGCAGTAAAGTGGAGACCTTCATCCTGATTTCGACGGACAAAGCAGTAAATCCCAGCTCGGTGATGGGGGCTACCAAGCGCATCGCCGAGATGATTATTCAGGAAATGAATCAAAACAGCTCCACCATCTTTGCGGCGGTACGCTTCGGTAATGTGCTGGGCAGCCGCGGTTCTGTCATCCCTACTTTTAAAAAGCAGATTGAACAGGGCGGTCCGGTAACTGTTACCCATCCAGCTATGACCCGGTATTTTATGACCATTCCCGAAGCAGTACAGCTGGTTATTGAAGCCGGAGCCATGGCCAGAGGCGGAGAAATTTTTGTGCTGGATATGGGGGAACCAGTAAAAATTATTGATTTAGCTCAGGATCTCATACGGCTTTATGGTAAAGAACCGGATAAAGATATAGAGATTCAGATTACCGGGATTAGACCGGGGGAAAAGCTGCAGGAGGAGCTATTCAGCTCATTGGAACAGATGGCAGCCACCCAGCATGATCGGATCTATATTTCCCGGCAGGAGGAAATAGCCGGCTCAAGTATCATCACCCTGGTGGACAGGTATTTTTCCAAGAACGCTTTTATCAATCAAGCAGAAATCATCGAGCTGATTGCTACCTTGATCCCGGACTTTACCCATCAATCAATTAATAGGTCAATCTAGGCTATTTCATAAATTATTTTAATGATTTCCCCATTCATTTATGTAATGAGATGATACATATGAACATAGTT
>DUSB01000257.1 GCA_012840625.1 Syntrophomonadaceae bacterium | reverse complement strand
TTAATGGCGGAGGAGGTGGGATTCGAACCCACGGAACCCGCAAAGGTTCAACGGTTTTCAAGACCGCCTCCTTCAACCACTCGGACACCCCTCCAACATGAAGGATAGCTATTTCTTTGCTTAACGCAAGAGAAAGTATATCACAGGCGTTTTTTATTGTCAATAAAAGCCCTGATCCATAAAATTCTAGCCTTCTATAACTTCCAGTCCACCCATATAAGGCCTCAATACTTCAGGAATTACGATGCTTCCATCCGCCTGCTGATAGTTCTCAATAATTGCGGCTACTGTTCTTCCTACTGCCACACCGGAACCATTCAAGGTATGGGCAAAACGCAACTTTTCTCCCGGGCCCGGACGATAACGAATGTTGGCCCTGCGAGCCTGGAAATCTTCACAATTTGAACAGGAAGAGATTTCCTTATAATCCTGGTAGGACGGCATCCAGACTTCGAGATCATAGGTTTTAGCGGAGGAAAAGCCCATATCACCTGTACTTAAAAGCACCACCCGGTAAGGCAATTCCAGTGCCTGCAGTACCTCCTCTGCATCCCGGGTCAGCTTCTCCAGCTCCTCATAAGAGCTTTCCGCCGGGACAATTTTGACCAGCTCCACCTTGTTAAACTGATGCTGGCGGATGATGCCGCGCGTATCGCGACCATGTGAGCCCGCTTCGGCACGGAAACAGGCGGTGTAGGCCGTCAAATAGAGGGGCAGATCCCTGCCCTCCAAAATTTCTTCCCGGTAAAGGTTGGTAAGGGGTACTTCTGCTGTGGGAACCAGATACATGTCCCGCCCTTCAATTTTAAACATATCCTCAGCAAATTTAGGCAGCTGACCCGTGCCTACCATACATTCACGGTTGACCATAAAAGGCGGAAATACTTCCTGGTATCCATGTTTGCTGGTATGGATATCCAGGTAAAAATTTATCACCGCACGCTCCAATTTGGCTCCCCAGCCCTTGTATACAACAAACCGTGTTCCTGATAATTTGGCGGCTCGTTCAAAATCCAGGATATCCAATTGCGGACCGAGGTCCCAGTGTGCCTGGGGTTCAAAATCAAAGGAACGCGGTTCTCCCCAGCGGCGAATCTCCTGGTTGGCAGATTCATCTGCCCCCACAGGCACAGATTCGTGCGGAAGATTGGGAATATTATAAAGGATCTGTTGCAGTTCGCTTTCTACCGCCTTGAGCTTCTCTTCCATTTGCTTTATTTCCTGACCGGCTTCCCGAACCTTTTGCTTTAAATCTTCTGCTTCCATACCCTGTTTTTTTAGTTTACCAATTTCCTGTGAATCAGAGTTGCGAAAGCTCTTGCGTTCTTCTACCTGGCTTAGTATGCTGCGCCGCTGTTCGTCCAGGCGTACAAAGTTATCTAATGTTCCCGCCATATTTCGATTCTTCATAGCCTGTTCTACTTTTTCTAGATTAGAACGAATCATTCTGGCATCTAACATGAATATTAGACTTCCTTTCCATTAGTAGGATTCCAAACTTCCCATTTCCAGGTTAAAGCCCACCAGAAATGGATTCTTAAAAAATCAGTTCTTTGGGGGTACTAATGACTCCCTCTACATTACTTATTTTTTCCTTTATTTCACTATCTATTTCACTATCCACATTGATAAGCATAATGGCGTTTTCGCCTTTTTTCTGCCGACCCACTTTCATGGAAGCGATATTCACGCCGTAATCACCCAGCAAGGTAGCTACCGGACCTATGACCCGGGGACGATCTTCGTTTTCAACCAGCAGCACCAGACCTTCCAAATCGGCTTCGGTTTCATAGCCATTAATTTCTACCAGCAGTGGATTACGGGCTCTGGATAGGGTCCCTGCCAGCTGCAGCTTTTTGCCACTGTTATAGACTTTGGCTTCCACCAGGTTTTTATAACGCTTGGGGCTCTTTTCCTGACGATGTTCATAAACCTTGATGCCTCTATCTTTGGCCATGAGCTGAGCATTTACATAGGTGACTTTTTCTCCTACCACTTGTTCCAGCAGTCCTTTAAGAAAAGCAATGGTTAGAATACCAGTATCATTCATGGTAATGGGACCACTGTAGGTTAGCTCTACTCGGTCTACCGGCGTTTTCATCAGCTGGTAATAAATGCTGCCCAATTTTTCCGCCAGAGTAATATAGGGCTTGAGGTAACGCAGTTCATCACTCAGAAGAGTTGGCAGGTTGACTACATTGGGTACGATCTCTCCCCGGAGTGCTTTAATGACCTGTGTAGTGATATCTTCCCCCACTCTTTTTTGTGCTTCATAGGTATCAGCTCCCAGATGGGGAGTACACACTACATTATTAAATTCGAATAAGGGATTATCGTGGGCAGGTTCTTTTTCAAAAACATCCATCCCCACCGAAGAAATCTTGCCACTCTTAAGCCCGGCCAGGATAGCCTTTTCGTCAATAATACCTCCCCGGGCAGCGTTGACTAATTTCACTCCATCTTTAGCCAGCGCCAGGTTTTCTTCGTTGATCATATGAATGGTTTCTTCTGTCCTGGGCGTGTGAACGGTTATAATATCTGCTTCGCGAATTAAGTCTTCCAGGGTTTCTTTCTTTTCCACCCCATAGCGGTTAAAACGTTCGTCCGGAATATAAGGATCATAAGCTATAACCTTCATTTCAAAGGAACGCAGCCGGGTGGCTACCATGGATCCGATTCTTCCTAATCCTACAATGCCCACTGTTTTTCCATAGAGCTCTGTGCCCCGAAAAGGCTTGCGATCCCAGACGCCGCTTTTTAGGACACTATTGGCCCAGGCGGTATTACGTGCCGAAGATAAGAGCAGGCTGATAGTTTGCTCCGCGGCTGATATGGTATTGCTGTCCGGTGTATTGGCGACAATGATGCCATGCCGGGTACAGCTTTCCACATCTATGTTATCAATTCCATTCCCGGCTCTGCCTACTACTTTCAGGCGGGTAGCCCTGGATATCAGTTCCTCATTTACCTGGGTGACACTGCGTACAATAAGGGCATCATACTGGTCAATGATGTTTAATAGTTCCTCACGGGATATGCCATCGCGATAATCAACTTCTAATTCCGCCTTTAGCAAGGCTATACCTTCGTCAGCAATTCTTTCGGTTACGATAACTTTTTTCTCGTCTAACACCTTTTACTCCATCCTTTCTATATCACCAAGTCTTTCTATGATACATTCCTGTGCTTTTCGGGGTCCGGCACCCTGTTGAATGGGTACATTTAATTGGAGCAAAGTAATTTCAAGCGCGGTAATAACAGTCAACAGGTCCAAATCTCGAATGTATCCCAGGTGACCGATGCGGAATATGACATCATCTAAATCCTTCTGGCCCCCGGCGATGACAATATTGAATTTCTCTAACATATACTGGCGAATGCTGTTAGCTCCGATTCCCTCGGGTGCCAGTACTGAGGTTACAGCCGGAGAGGCTGCTTCATCATCAGTAAGAAGCTGCAGACCCATAGCACGAACACTGTCCCGTACCAGTTTGCGGTAATGCCGGTGCCTAGCTGTAATCTGGTCTATTCCTTCTTCCTGTATCATTTTCAACGCTTCCTGTAAACCATAGTACAGCGATATAGGAGGCGTAAAGGGAGTCTGTCCCTTAGCCTGATACTCCAGGCTGGTTTCGACATTCCAGTAGAAGCAGCTGTTACTTCGTTTACGGTGAACCTCCAGAGCTCGATCATTAAAAGCCAGGAAGGATAGACCCGGGGGTATCATAAAAGCCTTTTGTGAGCCGCTAACCACCACATCCAATCCCCACTCATCCATTTTAAGATCAATGGCGGCCAGTCCACTTACGCTATCAACCAGCGTTAATGCTGGATGGTCTCCCATAGCCTTACGTATAGCTTTTATGTCGTTATAAGCTCCGGTTGAGGTCTCATTATGAGTCATTAATATAGCCTTTATTTCGTGATTGGTATCCGCTTCCAGTTTTTCTTTAATGCGAGCTGGATCAGCACGTTTCCCCCAGGGAAAAGATAGCTGCTCCACCTTTGCACCAAAAGCTCTGGCTATATCAGCAAAACGGTCTCCGAAAACTCCAATTGAAATGGCGAGCACCCTGTCACCCGGCGCAATGAAATTTGCGACCGCTGCTTCCAGACCACCGGTACCAGAAGATGGATAGATGACTACATGTTGATTGGTGTGATAGATTTTTTTAACGCCTTCAACAACTTCATCATGGATAGCTTTAAACTCTGGGCCCCGGTGATTGATCATCGATCGATTCATTGCCCGTACTACTCGTTCCGGTACCGGAGTTGGTCCCGGTAAGAGTAGATATTGTTCACCATTCATTAGTATAAAAACCTCCTTAGTATGCGCTGCTTTTCAATCCGGATTTTTTATCAATATATAAAAAGCCCTCGCCCCTGAAAGGGACGAGAGCTGTTACCCGCGTTGCCACCCTGTTTGATTGCTGTGTTTGCATACAGAATCCTCTTGCTGTGGCTGTAACGGTGCCACCGTAACTGCTCATCGCAGAACGTATCCGGGGTGGATTCAAAACTGATCCCTGCTGGTTCACACCATCCACCAGCTCTCTTTAAGGTTCCTTGTTTTTACTATTCCCCTTCATTACGTTTGGAAATGTAAGATTTGCGTCAAATTATAGTATAGGCAATTTCCTTTTGCAAGTTTTATTTTAAATCTTTTTTATAATTTTTTACCATCCGCGCTCCTGCATTTTCTCTCGGGCGGGAATGTCTGCTATATCGATGCCCGTCATCGCTTCACCCAGATCTGTAGATACTTCGGCCAGTACTTCCGGATCATTATAATGCCTGGTAGCTGCTACAATCGCCCGGGCTCGTTTTACTGGATCCCTGGATTTAAAAATACCGGAGCCTACAAATATGCCATCACATCCCAGTTTCATCATCAGGGCTGCGTCGGCCGGGGTAGCAATTCCTCCGGCAGCAAAATTAACTACTGGCAAGGCTCCTTTGCGGGCTACCTCTACCACTAGGTGATAGGGTGCCTGCATCTCTTTGGCCACGGTCATGAGTTCAGCCTCCGGCAGATGGCTTACCTTGCGTATTTCATCATTGACCTGCCGGATATGACGTACCGCCTCGATAACGTTGCCGGTGCCAGGTTCACCTTTGGTGCGGATCATAGCCGCCCCTTCCCCTATTCTGCGCAGGGCTTCACCTAGATTACGTGCCCCGCAAACAAAAGGTACGGTAAAATCCTGTTTATAAATGTGATATTTATCGTCAGCAGGGGTTAAAACTTCACTTTCATCAATGCAATCAATTCCCAGTGAAGCCAATATTTCCGCTTCCACGAAATGACCGATACGGCATTTGGCCATAACGGGAATGCTTACTGCTTCTTTGATAGCTATAATAATGCCCGGGTCAGCCATACGCGCTATACCGCCAGCGGCTCGAATGTCAGCCGGGACTCGCTCCAGAGCCATTACCGCACAGGCTCCCGCCTCTTCAGCTATTCTGGCCTGTTCCGGTGTGGTTACATCCATAATGACCCCACCTTTAAGAGCCTGAGCAAACTCGGCTTTAACTGTAAAATTTGCTGTTTCTGTCATATGCTTTTCCCTCCAAACTTAAGCCTTTATTCTATAATCTCGTAGCTGCTTACACTGACCGGAGCTTTAAGATTGTCCAGAACCCGTTCCAGTAAAACCCCTTCTCGCTGTGGATAGCGATATCCATAAGAGGAGCGGATAGCCAGACTGGTAAATTGTACTGCCCGGTCAAGGGTAATAGGCAGACTGTCTCCCTGTAGTATACTTCCCACCACCACACTGGCAAAGCAGTCGCCCGTACCAGGGAAAAAGGCGGGAATAAAATCCGCTTTTATTTTCCAAAAGCGATGATCTTCGCGTTCATAGGCATATACATAGGTAATTTTGTCTGACTGTATATCTGGTACACTGGTGATAATCACCGTCTCCGGACCCATGGCAGATAATCTCTCCAGCCATTTTTTTGTTTCTTGCTCTTGAATATGCTCCCGGTATCTTTCCCCCAGCAGCAAAGCCGCTTCGGTAAAATTAGGCGTAATAACATCGGCTTTTTGCACCAGGTCTTTCATATTTTCAACCATTTCTATGGACATGGTCTGATATAATTCCCCATTATCTCCAAGAACCGGGTCTACAACATAGAGTGGCTGCTGGTGAGCAAATTTATCAAAAAAATCACCTACTATATGTATCTGACGGGGAGAACCTAAAAATCCACTGTATATGCAATCAAAATGGATGTCCAGACTATACCAGTGATTAATATAATCCTCCATATGTTCTGTAAAGTCAACAAAGGTATACCCCTGAAACCCGCCAGTATGGGTAGACAAGATAGCAGTTGGCAGCGGGCAAACCTGGATACCCATCGAAGATATGATTGGCATAATTACAGCCAGAGATGAGCGTCCAAAGCCAGACAAATCATTTACTGCTGCCACACGTGGAACCGGATTGCGCATAACTTTGCTCCCTTCATTGCTAAGGAATACTAATAAGGCAAATCATAGCACATGCTTTCCCTATTTTGAAAGATCCTTTTAAAAATTATTGCTGCCATTTGAGGGTCGACTGGATCCGGGCAATAAAAACCCCCTATGAAAAGGGGTTTTGTTTTAGTCTTCTTTTTCTATTTTAAATCGAGCCAGGGAGGTAATTTTATCCTTTTTGGCAGTGCGCATCAGCATGACTCCCCGGGAATAGCGCTTCTGTTTGGAGATATCTTCGATCTCCAGACGCAGTACCTGCCCTTCCTGGGTAAGAATCATAATCTCTTCACCATCGGCGGCAATTTTAAATCCTACCAGCGGGCCATTTTTCTGAGTAATATGAATGGCGCGCAAACCTTTTCCACCCCGATTCTGGGGTCTAAACTCACTTAAATCAGTTCGTTTGCCATAGCCATTTTCTGTAACCAGAATGACTTCTGCATTATCACGAAGCTTATCCACACCGATCACAAAATCGCCCTCGGCAAGATCAATTCCTTTTACCCCTGCTGCTGTGCGTCCCATGGCCCGTACCTGGCTTTCATCAAAAACGATGGACTGCCCCAGAGCTGTTACCAGCATGACCTGGTCATTTTCTTCTACACGTACCACTCCGACCAATTCATCATCATCCGCCAGATCTATGGCAATAATACCGGATCGGCGAATATTAGCAAAAGCAGATAGAGCTACTTTTTTTATCTTACCTTTACGGGTAGCCATCATCAGGTGTCGATGGCGATCGAATTTTTTTGCTCCGACCAGGGTTGTAACCCGCTCACCCGGGCGCAGCTCCAACAAATTCACCAGCGCCTGCCCTTTGGACTGTCTGGATGCTTCCGGGATCTGATAGGCTTTGGTGGTAAAAACTCGGCCCTGATTGGTGAAATACAGGACATTATTAAAGACGCCGGTTACAACAATATCCAGGGCAAAATCCTCCGAGCGCATACCGGTAGCACTCAATCCCTTGCCGCCGCGTTTTTGCGATCTATACGTATCCAGCGGCTGGCGTTTAATATAACCACGATGAGAAAGGGTTAAAACCACCTCATGATCGTCAATAAAATCCTCTATATCAAAATCACCCATCTCAGCCGTAATCTCAGTACGCCTTTCGTCCCCATATTTTTTATAAATATCATCCAGATCTTCTTTGATCATGAATAAGACCCTTTCATGGCTGGATAAAATATCTTCATAATCGGCTATCTGGATCAATAAAGTCTGGTATTCATCCTCCAGTTTACTGCGCTCCAATCCCGTTAACTGGGCCAGACGCATATCCAGAATGGCGTTGGCCTGTATCTCCGTAAAATCAAACTGCCTGATAAGCTCGTTCCGGGCTGTGTCACGGTCTTTAGAATTACGGATGAGATCAACGATTTCATCCAGATAGTCGATCGCTTTGCGCAATCCTTCCACAATATGTTTGCGAGCCCGGGCCAGCTCCAGTTCATGCCGGGTACGCCGCATGATAACCTCCTGGCGGTGCTCTATATAGTAGTGCATGATTTCTTTGAGATTCATAACCCGCGGTTCGCCATTGACCAGAGCCAGATTAATAACCCCGAAGGTCGTTTCCATCTGCGTCTGCTTATAAAGCTTATTAATCAGTATGTCTACATTGACATCCTTACGTACATCAATAACCACACGGATGCCTTTGCGGTCTGACTCATCCCTGAGATCCACGACACCGTCGATTTTTTTATCCCTTACCAATTCCGCAATTCGTTCTACTAGGCGCGATTTATTAACCTGATAGGGAATTTCAGTAATCACGATAGAGTTTCTCCCGCCTTTGCGTTCTTCAATTTCATAGCGGGCGCGAATCTTAATGCTGCCCCGTCCGGTATGATAGGCTTCGCGAATACCGCTGGTACTTATGATGCCGCCGGTAGGAAAATCAGGTCCGGGAATACATTCCATCAGCTCATCAATACTGACATCAGGGTTATCTATGTAAAGCTTGAGACCATCGACCACCTCTCTTAGATTATGCGGAGGCATATTGGTAGCCATTCCCACTGCAATCCCTGAAGAGCCGTTAATAAGTAGATTGGGAATACGAGCCGGCAATACAACCGGCTCCTGACGGGTATCGTCATAGTTAGGACGCCAATCCACGGTATCTTTATCGATGTCCTGTAGCAGTTCATGGGCAATTTTAGCCATCCTGCTTTCTGTATACCTCATCGCTGCAGCAGCATCACCATCTATGGAGCCAAAGTTTCCATGACCATCAATCAGGGGATAACGCATAGAAAAATCCTGTTCCATTTTTACTATAGTTTGATAAATGGCTGCATCTCCATGCGGATGATATTTACCCATAACTTCCCCGACAATGTTAGCCGATTTTTTATGAGGCTTATCATAACTTATTCCCTGATCATACATGGCGTAGAGTATACGCCGGTGAACCGGTTTCAGACCATCCCTCACATCAGGAAGTGCCCGAGAAACGATTACGCTCATGGAGTACTCCAGAAATGATCTTTTAACTTCTTTTTCAATGTCTACTGGAATTACATTACTAAACAGGCTATCTTGTCCCACTGTTGACTGTCCTCCTACCTACCGTTTGTTTTTCGGTACCTTTATTCTATTTTTAAATATCCAGGTTGCTAACATAGCGGGCATTTTCATGGATGAATTCACGGCGTGGCTCTACATTGTCACCCATGAGTTCATAAAAAATCTGATCAGCCTGGATGGCATCTTCTATTGTAACCTGTAGCATCGTTCTGTCTTCTGGGCTCATGGTGGTTATCCATAGCTGTTCAGGATCCATTTCTCCCAGACCCTTGTAACGCTGAATTGACCATTTCTTATCTGTCTGCTCCAGAAACTCCTGTAAATCTTCATCATTATAGAAATATTTAGTCTCTTTCCCGCGTTTTAAACCATACAAAGGGGGTTGAGCAATATAAACATAGCCAGCCTCAATAAGGGGCCGCATATAGCGATAGAAAAACGTCAGCAGTAAAACACGAATATGCGATCCATCCACATCAGCATCAGTCATTATGATCAATTTATGGTAGCGGGCTTTTTCAATATCGAAATCTTCACCGATTCCGGTGCCAATCGCACTGATCAGATTTCTTATTTCCTCACTGGATAAAATTTTATCCAAGCGAGCCTTTTCAACATTTAATATTTTACCCCGCAGAGGCAGGATGGCCTGTATATTCCTATCCCTTCCCAGTTTGGCGGAGCCGCCAGCAGAATCTCCTTCAACAATAAAAAGTTCACATTCTTCAGGGTCTTTGCTGGCACAATCAGCCAGTTTACCCGGTAGGGAGGTGGCTTCCAGTGCACTTTTGCGACGGGTTAATTCCCGTGCTTTTTTGGCTGCTTCCCTGGCACGACGGGCTGAAACTGATTTTTCTAATATTTTCTTTGCTTCGGCCGGGTTTTCATTAAGAAAATTATCTACATTCTGGTAAACACAGCTATCCACCACACCCCTGATATAGGTGTTGCCCAATTTGGTTTTGGTTTGCCCTTCAAACTGTGGATCTTTGACCAGTACAGAAATAATAGCGGCCAGACCTTCACGTATATCTTCTCCCGATAAATTGCCTTCGCTTTCTTTCAGGATTCCACTTCGTCTGCCATAATCGTTGATAACCCTAGTAAGCGCATTCTTAAAACCCGTTTCATGGGTGCCGCCTTCCTGAGTGCGAATATTATTGGCAAATGAATAAATATTTTCGCTATAGCCGTTGTTATACTGCATGGCTACTTCAACTACCACATCATCTTTTTTAACATCAAAATAAATGGGGGGATGCAGGACCTCTTTGCTTTTATTAATATAAGCCACAAAATCTTTCAAGCCATTGGAATGTAATTCAATAGCAAAGGGTTCCTCTCCCCGCTCATCGCGAAAGATTATTCTTAATCCTTTGTTAAGAAAAGCCAATTCTCGCAGTCTTTGCAGGATTACTTCCCGTTCAAAGACAGTTTCATCAAATATCTCTGCATCAGGCACAAAATGAATGGTAGTACCTGTTTCGGTGGTATTTCCTATTTTTTCCAGTTTAGTGACCGGCTTACCCCGGCTATACCTCTGCTGATATATATGACCATCCCTCTTAACAGTGATATCCATGGAGTCTGAAAGTGCGCTAACAACGGATAATCCTACTCCATGCAGTCCACCAGATATGGTATAACCGCTGCCACCAAATTTACCTCCTGAATGAAGCCTGGTCATAATAACTTCGATAGCCGGTATGCCCAGCATAGGGTGATTATCAACCGGTATTCCCCGGCCATTATCAGATACCGTAATACTATTATCCTGATTAATAGTGACCTGGATCGTATCACAATATTCGCCGAAGGCTTCGTCAATGCTGTTATCGATAATTTCGAATACCAGATGATGCAAACCTCTGGATCCGGTAGAACCAATGTACATACCTGGCCGTTTGCGCACCGCTTCCAAACCTTCTAATACCTGTATATCTGAAGCATTATATCCATTTATGTTTTCTGCCATATATCCTACCCCTCCTTATATTCGTTATTGGCACGCTTATAAAGCGTGTTAGAGGATATAGGTGATAGATAGATCTGATCATCAGTGATGATCATTGATTTTTTCTTATCCTGGTAGCTTACTGCAACCAGTTTTTTTTCAATTTCTGCAATCTCAATAATTTCTTTAAGATCTGGAGAAATAGGCTCTTCAATATTCACAATAGCAATCACTCTTCTGGTTGATATGACAATGTCATTTCCCAGATGAATATACATCAGGAAAACTCCCTTCTTATCAAATTTCCCTCTTGTACTGCAAAGACAGTGCCCGGAAGCTGGTCTATCCCTTCCCATGCAACCGAAGTTAAAAAGGTCTGAAAAGCTGCATCTTTGAGGTATTCCAGTAAAAGGGTACGCCGTTTTTTATCCAATTCCGCCAGAACTTCATCCAATAAAAACAGCGGATATTCTCCCCCAATACGCTTATAGGAATGGAGTTCGGCTAATTTCAAGGTTACAGCAATATTCCTTTGCTGCCCCTGAGAGGCGTATATTCTTGCCAGGCGATCATCCTGATAGAAATGCAAATCATCCAGATGAGGCCCTACTAGGCTGGTTTTTCTAGTGCGTTCCTTTTCCTGCCTGTTTTTAATATCATCCATCATTGCGTTTTGTAAAATATCCAGATTAATTTTATCACTCTTTACCGGAAATGAGATAGCATATCGAATACGTAAATGATTTTTTTCCTGACTAAATGCCCGATATAAAGGCCCACAAATCTCATCAAGTATACTGGTAAATTGTATGCGCTGCATCATGACCCTTGATGCTTGCTCTACAAAAACCTCGTTGATAATAGAAAAAGACTTGCTTTTAGTTTGCTCATTTTTAAGGTAAAAATTTCTTTTTCTAAGTATTTTATTATAATTTTCCAAATAAAACTGATATTCAAGCGATAATTGACGCAAAACGAAATCCAGAAAAGCCCGGCGGCCAGAAGGAGGGCCTTTAACAAGAAAAAGGTCATCCGGATGAAAAAGGACAACCCTCAAGCGATCACTATGCGTAAAAGGAGCTTCTTTATTGTTAATAAAAAAACTCTTTCCTCCTGCCCGCTTATAATAAAGTAAACTGCTGAGTTTTCGTTCTTTCATCTGATACTGGGAGTAAATCTTGTATTGCCCGGCATTGTATTGGATAAGATCTTCATCCAGGGCCGTACGAAATGATTTTCCAGTGGATAAAAGATAGATAGCCTCTAAAAAATTCGTTTTCCCCTGGGCATTGTTGCCTACCAGTACATTTAAGCTGGAACCAGCCTGATAATCAATATTAACAAGATTACGGAAATTTCTTATCTGTAGGGTTTGCAGTTGCAATCTTTACACTACTCCCCTTAGTAACTGGTTCGTAAAGGAACCAGCACATACAAGTAGTGGTCTTTTTCAGGGTTTTTAACAATAGCTGGCCCTAATGAACCTGAGAGCTGAACAGTAACCTCTTCACATTCCTGATCAAAAATTTTCATAACATCCAGAAAATAGTTGGTATTAAAGGCAACCTTTACATCTGTTTCGCCTTCAATGCTTATATTTTCGATGACTTCGGTGATTTCCCCCATCATGTCGGAATGACTATTTAAAAGAATTTCATCGGGGGTAATATTAAAGCGAACATGTTGAATCTCATGTTTATCATCCGTCGGCAGTACCCGGGCCCTTTCCAGACTATTGGTCAGTGATTGCGTTTTCAATGTTAAGCTGGTATTCAAATTAGCTGGAATAACGCTTTGATAGTTTGGATACTGTCCATCGATCAGGCGTGATAAAAGCAAAAACTGATCAGTATAAAAAACCACATTGTTCTTAGCAACAGAAATATATATTGGTTCGTCATTATCTTCTAAAAAACGTAACAATTCATTTACTGTACGTACAGGAATGACGAAGCGATTGGGTTCTATCTTTTCTGTGTCCAGCGTATAAGTAAAATAAGCCAAGCGATGGGTATCGGAGGCTACAATACATACGCTATCTTCCAAAAAGTCAAATAAAACGCCGGTAAAGATCTGGCGATAATGTCCTGGGGCTGCAGCAAAGACAGTTTTCCTTAAAGCTTCTTTTAGCACTGATTGCGGCATAGTGAAGCGTGGTTCGAGCTCATGTTCTGGCAGTCCAGGGTATTCAAATTCGCTGTAACTATTTATATTACCACATGACCGACCATAGGATATCTGTAATTTTGCGGTTTCCTGTATATATTCAACTGTGATAGTAGTATCTGGCAGTAGTTTTATAAAGTCAGAAAAATAATTGGCATTCACCAGTACCTGACCAGGATTAATGATTTCTGCCTGTTTACTACTGGCTTTGATACCAATTTCCATATCGGTTGCGGTCATGGTTAAACCATCCTCAGCTGAGGCTTGGATAAAAAGTCCTGATAGGACCGGAATAGTGGGTCGGTTAGCTGCAGCCCTATAAACCATGGTAGTCAAGGTGGAAAGGTCATTTTTTTCAATAAGGAATTTCATGGTACGATACTCCTTTTCTTATTTATTAATTATTAAATACTAGGAGCAGGAGCCGTAGTATTGTGGATAGTGTGCAAAAGTACTTTAAACAGCTTGAAACCTCATTTCTTCAGGCCGGATAAGCCTGTATATAAACTGTGGTTTTATATTTTTATGTTGGGGTCAAGCTGTTGACAGATTTCATTGATAGATGTAAGCAGTTCCTGATCTTCATCAATTTCTTTCTCGATTTTGTCAAAAGCATGCATAACGGTGGTATGATCGCGCCCACCAAATTGATCACCGATTAAAGGATAGGATGCATCGGTTAGTTTTCGGCTTAAAAACATCGCTATTTGACGTGGATGAACTAATTGTTTGTTTCTTTTTTTGGATAACATTTCCTTTATATCTATATCGTAATAATTGCAAACTTTCTTTTGAATTGCTTCAATGGTGATTTTTTTTGGCCGCGGGGGAGGCAGAATATCCTTCAGTGCCTCTGTAGCGGTAGCCATGGTTAAAGGTTGATTAGTAATCTTTGCATATGCTACTAGGCGTATTAAAGCTCCTTCCAATTCTCTAATATTCGAATCAATATAGCTGGCGATATAATCTAATATATCATAGGAAATATTTAAATCTTCCATCTGCGCTTTTTTACGCAGGATAGCAATACGGGTTTCCAGATCCGGTATTTGAATGTCGGTAATCAACCCCCACTCAAAGCGAGAGCGCAAACGGTCTTCAAGTGTGGGTATGTTACGCGGGGGACGATCACTGGAAATCACCAATTGTTTGTTTGCTTCATATAAAGCATTAAAAGTATGGAAGAATTCTTCCTGGGTTCGTTCTTTACCGGCTAAAAATTGGATATCGTCAATCATCAGGACATCAATGTTACGGTATTTATTGCGAAAGCCGGGGGTGTTATCATCTTTAATAGAGCTGATCAGTTCGTTGGTAAATTGTTCTGATGATACATACATAACTGCATAATGTGGATATTTATCATTAATGTGATGGCCAATGGCCTGCATTAAATGAGTTTTCCCCAGCCCTACCCCGCCATAAATAAAAAGTGGATTATAAGCCCGAGCAGGAGCCTCTCCTACTGCATAGCAGGCTGCGTGGGCAAAGCGGTTGCTATTTCCCACTACGAAGGTATCGAAGGTATATTTGGGATTTAGAGGGGAAAGACAGCCCTCTTTTTCCAGCACATCCTCGGTGGTTAATACCAGTGATATGTCCTGTTTGCTAAAATCCCGAAAAATTTTTTGCATGTTATCCAGGTATCGTGACTCAATCCATTCCCGGGTAAGGCTGTTGGGAATGGTTATGTATACTTTGTCATTACGATAGGTGTTAAATTTGACATCCGAAAACCAGATGTCAAAACTTGTGGAGCCAATATCCTGGCATACTACCTGCAAAACTTTATCCCATATGGCTGCATAATCGTATTCATTAGACATGATAAAGCCTCCTGTTGATTTGTGGAAAAAAAATCTTACCTGCTGTGGATATCTGGACAAGATTAAATGGTAAGGAAAGTATATGAAAAATACAAGTAGGTTTTGCAATGGGAAATACACCAATGTAGTATAATAGTAACAGATTTATAATATTATTAGAAGGGCGCATAAATTCTTGACATGGCGCGTTTTAAGCCAATATAATTAGAACGTGCTGTATCAATGAAGGAGGATTTCTGAATTATGAAAAGAACCTATCAACCGAAAAGGAAACAAAGAAAAAGAGAACATGGCTTCAGGAAGCGAATGTCCACAAGAAGTGGAAGACAAGTCATTGCGGCGAGAAGGAAAAAAGGTAGAAAAAGACTTTCTGTATAGGGTCGTGGGAGCGGCCTTTTAGTTTATCTGATTTTGTATATCTAGTCTGAATCAGAAAGGGCTTTCAATGCTTGACAGGCACAATCGCATTTACGAAAAAAAGGACTACAATTCTCTGTACAGGACTGGAAGAAGAATTGCGGGTAAGTATATAATTGTTTTTATAAGGGATAATTCTTTAGAAAGAAATCGCTTTGGTTTTGTGTGCTCAAAAAAAGTAGGCAAAGCAGTAGTTCGTAAC
>DUSB01000256.1 GCA_012840625.1 Syntrophomonadaceae bacterium | reverse complement strand
TCCATAAATCATCAATGGGGTCCAGATCAATACCTGCCTGTTTATAAGCTTTCCAGATCAGTTTGGTACAATTCCAATAACGGTCTCCCTTTTTAAAGGCCAGGGGATAAAATAGTTTTCCTTCCTGCTTCAGAGCATAGGATACCGCCTTTTGACGGCTTTCTTCAGGGGCTTTGACCCGCAGAATCAGCACATAACTGTAATCTTGATAATGAGAGACATTCTGAATACAGACACCCAGATCATAAAAGCTTTCCACTACCATTCCCTTGCCCATATAAAGACCAGCGTGGGAATATTTACCATAAGCGCAATTAGGATATCCCCCCAGCAGGATATCTCCCACTTGAAGCTGCTCTGGTTCCAGAACTACAAAAGTGGATTCTCCATAACCTGAGCCCACTTTCCCCTGTAATAGATTTCTAGTATAGGTTGCCAGTACAGAGCAGCTGTCATGCTGCCAGAGATGTTCATATTCCCATACCAAAGATATGGACAGGCAGGTGCTGCAGATTATAAAGAAATATAGATGCCAATTACGAAATAGCGGGCACATTTTTCCTCCTGCAATGCTTACATTCGCTTGGATTTTATTATGCCCGATTACAGCTTTTGAAATAAACCTGGACCGATGTTTTTCCAGCTTTACTATTAATTTTTATTACTGCGTTGTGACGCAATGCAATACTGTGGGAAATAGCCAGTCCTAAACCTGATCCTCCTTCGCGGGTGGTGAAAAAAGGGGTTCCTACTTTGAACAGCATTTCTTCCGGGATACCGTGACCGTTATCCTCTACCTCTAAAATAACCTTGCCCGCCTCATAGCGGGTGCGAATAATGATCCTTCCAGAATCATGGAGAGCTTCCAGCCCATTTTTAACCAGATGCCATATGAGCTGCCTGATCTCTTTGTTATTAAGCTGGATCTCCGGTAAATTCGGATCCAGATCAAAATAAACATTGGCGTTATACTCCAGGGACTGGTTGACAATCAGTAGAGCCATATCACGAATGATGGTATTAATGTTGCCCGCTTGCAAATCCAGCATGCTATTAACAGAAAGAAGTAGAAATTCACTTATACAGCTGTTAACTCTATCCAATTCCTCCAGCATCCAATCCAGATATTGATGGTGCTCTTTTAAGTCATTAAAATTACGTAAAATCTGGGCAAAACCATAAACAGCCGTAATGGGGTTACGGATTTCATGCGCCACACTGGCAGCAATCTCGCCGGCTACTTTAAGGCGATCCATATGCAGAACTTCTCTTTCTATTTTCTTCTGATCCGTTTTATCAATTAGAATACCGGCTACACCTGAAGATCCATCAATATCTTCAGTAATATAAGTTCTGCTTAACATCACCTCGCGCAGCTCACCACGACCATTCATAAACTGCCCTTCATAAAACTGCTCTGAATCACCGGGCTGGTTTTTTGATTCTGCAAGAAAACGGTAATTAGCTTTAATGATATAGGACGGTATTAACTCTTCCAACGGGGTTTTTTGAAGTTCGCTTTTATAAAGACCAAACCAATCTGCAAGGGCCTGGTTGCAAATTTCATAAACTCCCTGCGGGTTACGGTAATAGACCGGATAAGGTATGGTATCAAGTAAAAGCTGAATGCGTTCCAATCTTTGTTTTACCTGCTCGCGCAGTCGGATGTCTTCGCTCACATTACTCATATACAAAACCACAGCAAAAACCTGCCGGTTTTGATCACGAAGACTGGACCAGGAACACTGGTAATAGGAATGACGTCGAGGATTCGAAAGGGGCCAAAGTTCATATACATAAGTAAAAGAATAGCCTTTAATAAACTCCCATTCAATGTCTTTAATCAGTTTTTTAAAGGCGGCTGTTTTTTCCAGATCCCAAATACTCTGACACGTAAACAGCTGCAAGCAAGCCTGATTGGCATGGATAACTCTCCCATCCAGGTTAAACACCATGATGGGAATGGGGGCCTGTTGAAACATTGCTTGCAGGTATTCGGGATGCATCGGAAAGGGATTATCAGTCCCAATGCTTTGATCAGGCTGCATACACTCACCTCCCTTAATAAACTAAAAGTTTTAACCTTCATACAGCTCTTTTTTCATAATAAGAATAGCCATCTCTTGTTGATTACAACTTTATGGGATGATGAGTAATCCCCTGATCGCCTGGTTTTTATATGGTGGTCAGCAGAATTTCCCACCATCTCCTGACAACAAGCTCACATGTCTCCTCTACCCTTCCAGGAGATAAAACATCAATCATTCTCCCGGATGGAGGCTCGATGCGGGAATCATTCCATTTGTTGTCATAGAAGGAATTCTATTACTTTATGTAAAATTTCGATAATATAGCAAAAAATCCTTCTAATTTATGCCTAAAATTTGAGTTCTTTGCCTTCTGGATCTTATCTGGATCTTATTAAGTAATCAATGAACTTGCAGGGAACCATCATCATCATATCGAATTCTTAAGTACAGAACCGGAGGTGATGAAGATCTCCCTGCGTCAAACACTATTGAAAATACAGCATCATATTCATTTAACCCCTGCTGAGCTGGAAGAGCTTAAACGCTATATTGATCGGCTGCGTTCTCCCATTCATCGCTCTTCCTATGATGTTTTTCGCCAAAGATATGCTACCAGACTATGGTTTGACTATGACATTGTCCTGAGTACAGATGAAGAAACACCGGACCTTGAAGAAAAATCATCTGGTCTGCCCGGCCATCGGACTGAAGAGGTGGTTATTAAATATGAGGATGCCAATG
>DUSB01000255.1 GCA_012840625.1 Syntrophomonadaceae bacterium | reverse complement strand
CATTGGCCACCAGTTCATCCAGCTGCATTTTCACTAGGCGCCCCTCCGTACCCAACTCGGCAATATAATTTTCTATTTCCTCGGCAATATTTAAAACCTTAATACATCTGCGTAAAACTTCACAAACTTCAGCGGCTGTAGCCACATCCTCAAATTCTAAGCCCCCCAAACGCTGCAGTTCGCGGATTAAAACATTGCGATATTTTTCCAGGGTCTGCAATGCCTGATTGGCTTTAACCAGAATCGAACCAATATCCCGGAGCCGAAAGGTAAGATTACCCTGGAATAATGTAACTACATGACGACGCTGGGAAATGGCTACCACCAATTCTCCCGTCTGCTGAGCCACCCGCTCTGCCGTACGATGACGAATACCCGTTTCCCTGGTAATCAAATTGGGATCTGGATCAAGCTGGGCATTGGCAATTAATATTCGCGATGCATCGCTGTTGGTTATGATCGCACCATCCATCTTTGCTAATTCGTATAATCGAGCCGGCGTAAATTCACAGTCGATGTTAAATCCACCGCTAACAATACTCATCAGTTCCGGTGAATCTCCTACGACAATCAGCCCTCCCGTATTGGCCTGCAGCACATTTTCGATTCCCAGCCTAAAAACTGTACCCGGTGCCAGCATAGTAAGGCTTTTTCTAAAATTTGCCCGATGGATGTCCTCTACCAACCTGATCCCTCCAATAATAATTCTGTAAAATCATCGAGGTTCCTGACCTCAATCAGTTCCAGACCTTTGAAAGGCGGCATTCCCTTTACCGTTCCCTCCGGAATAAAGGCCCGCTTGAAGCCCATTCTCGCAATCTCTTTAAGACGGGCATCTAAAAAAGGAACCGTACGTATCTCTCCTGACAAACCTAATTCGCCAATAAAAACAGTATCCAGGGGAATCGGCCTGTCACGATAAGAAGATACAATAGCGGCCGCAATCCCCAGATCAACCGAGGGGTCTTTTAAAAAGACACCACCTGTAACCTTTAAAAAAACATCCAGACCGGCTAATTGAAAAGCTCGCTGTTTTTCTAATACAGCTATGATAAGCGACAGGCGGTTCTGGTCTATCCCTGAAGCCATACGACGGGCATATCCCGGTGCCGAGGTCGAAACCAGCGCCTGAATTTCAATTAACAGCGGCCGACTTCCTTCAAATGAAGCTACCACCGCGGCTCCACAGACATCCGGATCGCGAGAAGTCAAAAAGATCTGCGAGGGATCCAATACCTCTACTAGACCGGTGGACCGCATCTCCATCAGACCGATTTCATCTGTAGATCCAAAGCGATTTTTGGCTCCCCGCAGCATGCGAAAAGAAAAGGTTTTATCCCCTTCAAAATAAATAACCACGTCCACCATATGTTCCAGCACTTTGGGCCCGGCTATGGCACCATCTTTGGTTACATGTCCTACCAGGAAAAAGACGCGGCCGCTTTTCTTGGCCAAATTCATGGCCGTAGCGGTACATTCCCGCAGCTGGGCTACACTTCCAGGAATAGAGCTCAGCCGGGGCGAATAAACGGTCTGAATGGAATCAATGATAATAAGGTCTGGCTTAATTTCTCCAAGGTAGCTATCAAGTAAATCAATGTTCTGCTCATTTAACAGCCAGATGCGCTGACTGTCAATATCCATTCGCAGGGAACGAAGGCGAATTTGCTCCGGTGATTCTTCCCCGGAAAGATATAAGACATTTTTCCCCACCGCGGAAAGATGACCAGCCACCTGCAACAGCAGGGTCGATTTGCCTATACCGGGATCCCCTCCCAACAGAACCAGGGAACCCGGAACAATACCGCCACCCAGTACCCGATCCAGTTCCAGCATACCGCTGGAATAGCGTTGAATGCTGGACTTTTCAATATCATCCAGCAGGACCGCTGGTGAGCGCTGTCCGGGCGGAATCACAGTCTGAGCAATGATTTCCTCGTCCAGTGTGTTCCAGGCTCCACATCCGGGACAGCGCCCCAACCATTTTATCGTTTCATATGCACATTCACGACAAACAAATTTGCTTTTGGACTTACCCATAAATTCCCCTTTTTAGATCATTATAATACAGATGACGAACACGCGGAGATATGAAAGCGCTTTCCTATGCTTTTTTTACTACTATTTGATCATCCTGTGCATCAATAATCAGCGTATCTCCTGGCTGTACAGTTTTTTTCAAAATCTCCTCGGAGACTCTATCCTCAACCAGCTTCTGTATGGCCCGCTTGAGTGGACGCGCTCCATAGGCGGGTTCATATCCATCTTTAAGAATTTTTTCCCGCGCTGCTTCGGTCAATTCTAATGAATAACCTCTTTCCTCCACCCGCTCTTTAAGATCACGTAAGAGGAGATCAATAATCTGCTTGAGTTCTTCTTCGTTCAAACTTTCAAAGACAATAATCTCATCTACCCGGTTTAAGAACTCGGGACGGAAGGTATGCTTCATCTGTTCCATAACCCGTTCTTTCATACGGTTGTAGTTTTCTGCTTCATCTACTTCGCGAGCAAAGCCCATGGTTATAGGCTTTTGCAGGCTTTCCACCCCTACATTGGAGGTCATGATAATAATGGAGTTGCGGAAATCAACCGTGCGGCCCTGTCCATCGGTCATCCGTCCATCTTCCAGTACCTGCAGCAGAATGTTGAACACATCCGGATGCGCTTTCTCGATCTCGTCCAGCAGGATGACACTGTAGGGTTTACGGCGTACCATTTCCGTCAATTGACCCCCTTCATCATAGCCCACATAACCAGGCGGGGAGCCAATCATTCTTGACACCGCATGCTTCTCCAT
>DUSB01000254.1 GCA_012840625.1 Syntrophomonadaceae bacterium | reverse complement strand
TCGTCAGAGCTATGGCGGATGCAAGGTGGGGGTCGGTGACACCCTGATCGGTGCGGCTCAGGCCATCGCGGACTACAACGGAGTGTCCAGAGCCTCGCATATAAAAGATAAGATTATCGAAATGTGCCACCTCAATGAGACGCTTTATGCCTGTGGTATCGCTTGTTCATCTGAAGGCAGGCCCACAGCCGCCGGTAACTATTTGATAAATGTGCTGCTGGCCAATATCTGCAAACAGAATGTCACCCGCTTTCCTTATGAAATGGCCCGGCTGGCGCAGGATATCGCGGGAGGATTTATGGTTACCATGCCTTCTGATAAAGACTTTGACCATCCCGAGATCGGGCCGCTGGTAAGGAAGTATACGCAGGGGTCAGGTGAAGTACCGCCTGAAAACCGGCAGAGAATACTGCGGCTGATTGAGAACATGACTATGGGTGCCGGGGCGGTAGGATACCTGACCGAGTCTATGCATGGAGCTGGTTCTCCTCAGGCCCAGCGCATCATGATTTCGCGTTTGGTTAATCTCCAGCACCGTAAAGAGCTGGCGGAAAAGCTGTGCGGGGTTAAAGACCGCGACGATATTGACTGGGAATAGCAGCTGGTTCAGGTGTGGGAGACAAGTGAGTGCTGATGAAGCTGAAAATCAAATATTGCGGTGGCTGTAACCCTGTAACTGATCGCAAAAAGGTAGTTAATGATGTGCTTGCAATCCTGAGACAGCATACCTCGGTCGAGGTTACCGCTGAACAGCCAGATATACTGCTGGTGATGGGGGGCTGCTCCGTGTGCTGTGTGGATGTAAGCCAGGAAATAGCCGAGGGTAAGAAAGCAGTTAAGGTAGGAGGGTACCTGGTGGATTACTGCCAGACCCGTCCGGCCCAATTGGCCGAGGTGGTGGCCGGGAAACTATTGGACAAAGGAGAGGAAGCAGGTTGAAAGACTGGCGCGAATATTATAAAAGCAGAATCTGTACCGCCGAGGAGGCTGTCAAATGTATAAAGTCGGGGGATAGTGTGGTGGTTGGCCACGCCTGTTCCGAACCGCAGACTTTAACCAGAGCCATGAGTGAGCGGTATCAGGAATTGGAAAACGTCAAAGTTGTTCATCGGGTGGGACAGGGACGGTCTTTATATGTACAGCCGAAAATGGAGGGGCACTTTCGTCATATTTCGTTATTCGGCGGCCCCAGCACCCGGCAGGCCATAGCCGAGGGTCGGGCGGATTTTATTCCCCGGAACATTTCTGAGATTCCGGAACTGTTTACCGAGGGACATATTCCGTTGGATGTGGCCCTGGTAACGGTCAGTCCTCCAGATGAGCACGGTTTCTGCAGCCTGGGGATTTCGATTGATTACACCTTGAAGGCGGCCAAGTCAGCGAAAACCATTATAGCCCAGGTAAATAACCATATGCCCCGGACGCATGGAGATTCTTTTTTAAGGGTAGATGAAATTGCGTATTTCGTACCGGTGGATGAGCCTTTAATTGAGATACCCAGGCCGGAGATAACCGAGGCGGAAATAGCGATTGGCGCTTATATTGCGGACTTGATTGAAGATGGTTCTACCCTGCAGCTGGGTATCGGTGCTATTCCGGATGCTATCCTGTCTTCGTTGAAGGGAAAGCGTGATCTGGGTATCCATACGGAAATGTTTGTCGATTCTATGATGAAACTTTTTGAACGCGGCATTGTAACCGGTCGCTATAAAAATATTGATCGTTGTAAAATAACCTTTACCTTTGCCCTGGGCAGTCAGCGTCTGTATGATTTTATGCGTGATAACCCATTGATGGCTTCACACTGCGGGCGATATACAAATAATGCCAAAATTATTGCTCTTAATGATCAGTTTATATCCATTAACAATACCTTGATGATTGATCTCTATAGTCAGGCCTGTTCGGAAAGTGCAGGTACCAGGCAGATATCTGGTACCGGGGGGCAGGTCGACTTTGTTAACGGAGCATGGTTTTCCAAAGGTGGGAAGAGCTTTTTATGTCTTTCCAGTACCTTTCAAGACCGGGAAGGAAAGATTAATTCCCGTATTGTTCCCACTTTGCCTCCGGGAAGCATTGTTACCACACCTCGTACCGCTATTGATTATATTGTAACGGAATATGGTATGGTACAATTAAAAGGGAAGTCAACCTGGGAACGGGCGGAAGCACTTATTGGGATAGCAGATCCCCGTTTTCAGGATGATCTGGTGCGCCAGGCCCAGGAAATGAATATCTGGCGGCGTACGCAGCGTATTGAATGAGCTGAGGCGAGGCGCATGGATATATGATATAGTTTATAAAAGTAATAGTTAAGGAGGCTTTATTGTTTGACAACCCTTACATTTAAGGATATGAGTCTAAAACCTGAGTTGTTACGGATGATTGCAAAAAAAGGTTTTGAGGAGCCCAGCCCGATTCAGGAACAGGCTATTCCCCTGGCCCTGGCAGGATATGATCTTATGGGTCAGGCTCAAACAGGAACGGGGAAAACCGCTGCTTTTGGTATCCCCATTTTACAAAATATTATAGCAGGTCAGCATTGCCAAGCACTGGTGGTATGTCCAACCCGTGAGCTGGCAGTACAGGTAGCCGGCGAGATTAGTTCGCTGGGACGTCTGCTCAATGTCAGGATACTGCCTGTTTATGGGGGACAATCCATTGATATACAGATTCGGGCTTTGCGAAGAGGGATTGATATTATTGTTGGAACCCCGGGGCGTTTACTGGATCATCTGAATCGGGGCACCATTATACTGGATGATTTGCATTATGTCGTACTTGATGAAGCAGATGAAATGCTGGATATGGGATTTTTACCTGATATTCAGAAGATTTTATCCTTATGTCCTGGCCAGCGGCAGACATTTTTGTTTTCAGCTACCCTGGGAGAGGATGTACGTCGGCTGGGTAGTGAATTTATGCAAGATCCGCAGATTGTCGAAATTGAAACCCCGGAATTAACCGTACCCTTAACAGAGCAGCATTATTATGAAGTCAAGCGTAAACATAAGCTGGAGGCTATGTGTAGAATCATGGCGGTAGAGCAGCCCGTAGTAAGTCTGGTGTTCTGCCGTACCAAAAAAGGTGTCGACCAGTTGACCCGCAGGCTGGAACGAAAAGGTTATGCTGCTGATAATCTCCATGGAGATATGTCACAAAGAGAACGTGATTTTGTCATGGAACGTTTTCGACGGGGTAATGTAAAAATTCTGGTAGCCACCGATCTGGCTGCACGGGGGCTGGATGTTGAAGAGGTTAGCCACGTATTTAATTATGATATTCCCGAGGATCCGGATGGCTACGTTCATCGTATTGGCAGGACGGGTCGGGCCGGGCGAACTGGTACAGCAGTAACGCTAGTGGAACCGGACCAAAAACACCAGCTGCATATCATAGAAAGACATATCGGGAAGAAAATTCAGCGCCGGGTCCTGCCGTCTTTAAATCATACGGTGGAAAATCGTCAGGATAAGCTGCTGGAACAGGTCAATCAGGTTATAGCCCGGGGCAATTACGATATATATGAACCGCTGGCACTTCGCTTACTGGATCACAATGATGCCGTGCAGGTATTGGCGGCAGCCTTGAAAATTGTAGATGGAGAGGGACAGGAAATAGAAGTCCTGGATCCAGACAATATTTTAGAAGATACGGCCCATGTTGAATTGCCGCTGGGTAAACAGCAGGGGCTCTATCCCCGGCGTCTGGTGGAATTTATCACCAACTATACTTCCATTCAGGCCAGGCAAGTCGGCGATATAGAAATCCATGGAAACAGCAGTTATGTTGAAATACCCATGGCCTGTGTGGATGAATTTTATGATGCGTTTATTCGTTATGAAAAGGGGCGCCGGCGGGGAGCTCGTAGCAAACAGCATTCACGCAAGCAGCAGGCAAATTAATGGATTTTTGTTTTATAAAACGTCAGCTTTTCAAGAGCAGGGCTCATAATTCCTGCTCTTTTTGCTGTTTTCAATTCTGCTTTTAAAGATGCATAACTATAAATAATCAATTCCATAAGGAGCGCTTGACATGAGTCGTGTACTTGAATTTCAGGATATTCGCAAAAGCTTTGACCAGGGTGCTCACTATTTATCCGCCAGCGGTTACGTGGATCAAGGTGAGGTCTTGCTAATAAGAGGTCCTTCGGGAGCGGGAAAATCAACCCTGTTGAAGATTCTGGCTCGTTTAATTCGCCCCGATCAAGGGATGATCTACTGGGAAGGGCAGCCTTACCGGGCTGTGGATCCAGCGCTATGGAGGCGTAAAATACATTACGTACCACAGAAAGCGGTTATGTTTGAAGGCACCGTACTTAGCAATCTGCAGACTCCTTTTCGCTTAAGTTCTATGTCTGATGAACTGAGATTTGATCAAGAAGCGGCTTTGAAATACATGGAGCTTCTAGGGCTGCACCCTGATATGCTGGAGCAGCAGGCAGGCACGCTTTCAGGGGGGGAAAGTGCCCGCGTCGCTTTGATTCGAGCCTTGCTTATTCAACCTCAGGTATTATTATTGGATGAACCGACCGCTTCTTTGGATGATGAGCGGCGAGACCTTTTATTGCAGGTATTAGTACAGTGGTTAAAAGAAGATGATAAGCGAGCCATACTTATGGTATCCCACAACGCCGAGGATATAAAAAGCCTTCCATTTTATCGAGTTCTGGAAGTATCTATGCATAAAGGAGCCGAATGAAATGGACTATTCCTATATTCCGATTTCTAATCTTCAATTATTACTCAGTATTATTCTGGTTTTGCTAACGGGTCTGGTTTCCGCTTTTATGCAGCTGGGCTTATTAAAATCGCTTTTATGGGGTACTATTCGTGCTTTTCTACAGCTTACTATCATCGGCTATGCCCTTACCTTTATCTTTGCTGTTAATAAACTTTACATTATTATTCCCATTCTTCTTTTGATGGCTTTTGTCGCCAGTCGGGAGGCATCCAGACGCGTTGATAAGGCTCCGGAAAGCCCTCTTTTGATCTCTTTTCTATCCTTGACCGCCAGTACGTTTGTCGTTGGCCTGATTGTGGTAATGCTGATTATTACCCCCGAGCCCCTGTACTCAGCCCGGGTCATGATCCCTATTTTTGGGATGATTTTAGGCAATTCCATGAATGGAATTGCTCTGGCGCTGGATAGAATGTACAGCGAAATACATGCCCATATTGAAGAAATCGAAGAGCTGCTGGCACTGGGAGCTTCGCCCTGGGAGGCAGTACAGGATTACATGAAAGCGGCGGTAAAAAGCGGCATGACACCCACTATTAATTCCTTGATGGTAGTGGGATTGGTTAGTCTGCCCGGAATGATGACCGGGCAGATTCTAGCGGGAATGGATCCCCAAAATGCAGTACGCTATCAGTTTGTGGTGATGATTATGATTGCTGCTGCAGTAGCTATCGGCTGTCTATTAATTGTTCTTCTGTCCTATCGCAAACTGTTTACCGAAGATCAGGCCCTTATTGAAGCCCTGTATCAAAAATAGGACCTATTAGACATATTAGAAATTAGCTGCCGCAGCGCGCAGCTCTCGGGCCAGATCATCCAGCTGATTGATCTGATTATTGATGGTCTCAATTTGAGCTAATTGATCGTGGGTGATAGCGCCCACTTCCTGAGCAGCTGCCGCCAATTCTTCCCCACCGGCAGAGATATTTTGTATGGATTGACTGATCTGATCACTGGAAGCGACCAATTCTTCTATGGTGGCTGCAATTTCATTGGTAATGAGATACAACTCCTGGGCTTGATCAGCTACCTTACCCAGCAGATCCTGACTGCTGTTGATGGTACTGACCTGCTGCTGGAAGGCACTGGATGATTCTTCAATACGTAAGACTGTTTTATGGGTATTCTGCTGCACATCAGCAATGATCTGACTGATATGCTGCGCCGCTAATGCCGATTCATCAGCCAGCTTACGTACTTCTTCGGCCACCACAGCAAAACCGCGTCCCTGTTCTCCCGCACGGGCTGCTTCTATAGCTGCATTTAAAGCCAGCAAACCGGTTTGTTCAGCAATGCCGGATATACTGGCTACGATATTTTCGATTTCTGAAGACTGTGTTTCTAGAAGCTGAATTGATTTACCCAGTTCTTCTTTGACCCGGCCGGCTTTCTCCAGTTCCCCGACCTGATTGGCCAGCGAATCCCGACCTTCGCTTACCATCTCCGTAAAGCCCTGGGTGTTTTGGTTCAAACCTTCGACGTTTTTCCCAATTTCGGATAGAGCCTGTATCATTCCGTTTACAGTATGAGCCATGGTATCAGTTTCAGCAGCCTGAGCCCCGGCAGTTTCAGCTACCTCATTAGCACTGCTCTCCACCTGTGCCATGGCCAGACGGTTAGTTTCACTGGCTTCTTTAATATGCTGGGTGCTTTCCTGCAGCTCTGCTGATTTTTCTGTTAAGAGCGCAGCTTCCTTTTTTAGCTGCTGGCTGACCTGCTTGGCTTCTTCCTCACGCTCTACTGCCAATCCCAGTAGTTTTTGTGTAGCGACGGCTCCTATATAAGCTGCTACGGAAGCAAATATAAAGGTACAATAGCGGATGGCCAGTGCGGCGCTTTCTCCCGGTACCAGATGAGGGAAGGCTTTTAATAATAAGATATCAGCTACTACACATAACAAGCAGCTTATCAGGGTTAAATTACGGTCAAAATACAACAGGGAGATAATGATGACCAAGTACATCATGGAGACGGTCTCAATGATAGGGGATACATAACGACAGCTTAGAACTGTTAAC
>DUSB01000253.1 GCA_012840625.1 Syntrophomonadaceae bacterium | reverse complement strand
CACGTACCCCACCCAAAGACATACGTACAAATTTGCGTCCCAATGAGCGAGCTACGGATTTGCCCAGGGATGTTTTGCCTACTCCCGGCGGCCCTACCAAACAAAGAATCGGACCTTTCATTTTCTTGGATAATTTCCGAATAGCCAGATATTCTAAAATTCTCTCTTTAGGTTTTTCTAAGCCATAATGGTCTTCATCCAGAATGCGCTCAGCCGCATCCAAATCAAGACGATCCCGTGTTTCTACCGACCAAGGTAGCGATAATACCCAATCAAGATAGTTGCGCACCACCACCGCTTCAGCTACCATAGGAGGCATCTTTTCCAAACGCTCTAACTCTTTGTTGACTTTCTCCAGGGCATCCTCAGGTAAATTAGCTTTTTCTATGCGCTCCCTTAGATCTTCTACCTCCGCGGTACGCTCATCTTTTTCGCCCAGTTCTTTTTGAATGGCTTTCATCTGTTCGCGCAGATAATATTCTTTTTGGGTTTTTTCCATTTGCTTGCGAACCCGTATATTAATTTTACGTTCTAATTCAAGAACTTCCATTTCCTTGGCCAGGATCTCACAATGATAGGTCAAGCGTTTCTTTATGCTGTACGCTTCTAATATTTCCTGTTTTTCTTCTATGCGCAGTGATAAATGAGAAGCAATAACATCTGCTAATCTGCCTGGCTCCTCCAATGATACAACACTGATCACTGTTTCTGGAGGTATCTTTTTGCTCATACGTACATAAGATTCAAACTGAGATATGAGAGTACGCATGAGTGCTTCTATTTCAGCATTTTTAGTAAGTTCATCTTCTTTATGTTCTTCAATTTCAACACGAACTATCTCGCCCTCGTCAAAATAGCTATTGATGGTCGCTCTATGCAATCCTTCCACTAAAACCCGCATGGCTCCACCGGGCATTTTCAGAATCTGCTTAATTTCAGCCACGGTACCCACGGAATAAATATCCCTTTCACCCGGGTCATCGGTAGAGGCTTCCTTCTGGGTTACCAGAAATATCTCTTTGCTGTCCAGCATGGCTTCCTCAATAGCATTAATAGATTTTTTCCGCCCAACATCCAAATGGATAACGGTATATGGGAAAACGAGAACCCCGCGCAAGGGTAATAAAGGT
This sequence comes from Syntrophomonadaceae bacterium, assembly GCA_012840625.1. Lineage (GTDB taxonomy): Bacteria > Bacillota > Syntrophomonadia > Syntrophomonadales > Syntrophomonadaceae > DUSB01. The sequence goes on along the minus strand of DUSB01000253.1, from coordinate 1,831 downwards.
AATTGACGGTAAGTGGCTTCGCTTTCCGACAAATAGAACACCTCCTATATGGCAAATCTATTCTACTATATGTCACCACCTCTGTGCAATGGCAACGGTGTTAACACATAGTAATAATCCGATTTCAAAAGGGAGATTGAGAATATTATTGTACCAGCGCGCTGGAAAATACTTCATCCAGCGAATGAACCGGGGTTACTTCAATGTCTGGAAAGGAGGAAAAGATGTCCATGTAATTGTCAGCAGGAATTAAAACATGTTTCACCCCCGCAGCTCTGGCCGCTTCAAGTTTACTAATCACTCCACCTACCGGTTTAATCATACCATAAACCGATATCTCTCCGGTCATCGCCAGTTGATGGTGAATGGGAATTTCATGAACAGCTGAATAGATGGCGGTAGCCATGGTTATGCCGGCAGATGGTCCATCAATCGGTATACCACCCGGAAAATTAATGTGTACATCATAATCCTTTATTGGCAGCTGGTAGCGGGAAGCCAGTACCGTCATTACATTCTCCACCGCACTCCGGGCCATGCTTTTACGTCGATACTGCCGCTCAGCACCACCAACCTGCTCTTCGTCTATCACCCCAGTAACGGTTAACTGACCGGTACCGGCAGCTGCTTTCATAACCATGGCTTCAACCTCCATGATAACACCTGTATTAGCACCGGTTACTGCCAGGCCATTTACAATCCCCACCGCAGGCGCCGATTTTATTTTTACTTCTGGCCGCGGAGAAAAACGTCCATTATTAATTACTTTTTGTATAATTTCCGCTGTAATGCTGCTGCTTTTCTCCATCATAGCAATACCAGCAGCTAATTGTACAATATTAACCGCTTCACGCCCGTTGTTTGCATAGCGACTGATTTCATCTACTATATCATCTTCCAAAATAAAATTGATTTTTTCTGCAGCTCGACGGCTAATCTTTTTTATTGATTCTTTTTCCAGCGGTTTAAAATAAATCTCCATACAGCGTGAGCGCAAAGCCGGGGGTAGTTCCTGCGGTGCCCGTGTGGTAGCACCGATTAAACGGAAATCGGCCGGCAATCCTTTTTGAAAAATGTCATGGATATGAGAGGGGATATTATGGTCCGTTTCAGAATAATAAGCACTTTCCAGAATAACCTTACGATCTTCCAGTACTTTTAAGAGTTTGTTTAACTGTATGGGATGCAGTTCTCCAATCTCATCAATAAATAAAATCCCTCCATGAGCGCGGGTGCAGGCACCGGGCTTGGGTTGAGGAATTCCAGCCGCTCCCATAGATCCAGCTCCCTGGTAGATAGGGTCATGAACTGATCCTATCAAAGGATCAGCTATATTCCTTTCATCAAAGCGGCAGATGGTAGCATCTACCTCTATAAAATGCGCATCCTCTTTAAAAGGAGACAAATGGGTTTTTTTGGCTTCTTCAAGCACTAAACGAGCCGCTGCTGTTTTTCCCACCCCTGGTGGACCATAAATAATAACATGCTGGGGATTAGGACCGCACAAAGCGGAGCGCAAGATGCTGATACCTTCTTCCTGCCCGACCACATCATTAAAATTTCCCGGACGGCTCAAACTGGAAAGCGGCTCTGTAAGATGAATGCTACGTAATTCCTTGAGCTTGGCCTGCTCTTTTTCCGACTCCCGCCAGTTAACTGATTTTCGTGTTTGCTGGCTTTTCAGAAGATTCCAAAAATAAAGGCCGATGACAACAGCAAAAAAGAGCTGAATGAGATATAAAATCCAACCATACTGCAGGAAAAAATTATTCATATACATATTCCTTTCCCTTTGAAGATTGGTCTTATTATCCCCGGTCAAGAGCAGTTT
>DUSB01000252.1 GCA_012840625.1 Syntrophomonadaceae bacterium | reverse complement strand
GCATAGAGCTAGGTCATTTACAAACTGTTATGCAGGACTTACAGGAGCGGAAGCAGCAGGTGGAAGAAGAGAAGGAATACAGCCTGCAGCAGGGGGAAAAGAATCGCCTGGAGAAACTATTGCGGCTCATTGAGGAAAAGCAGCAGCAGATTCAGGTTCTGGGCGAAAAATTAAAGGTTTTGCCAGCTATATCAGCAGAAGAATTGCAGGAAGTGGAAAACCTGCAACAGGAAAAACAGGAATTAGAGATTGCTTTGCAGGCTACCCGGCTGAAAATATCGATTCACCAGCATCAGGATATAGATATTTGGGTTCGCTGCGGTCTGGAAGAGGATAAGCTGCTGCAGTCCAGTGCTGAACTGCAGGCCAGCGGTTTTTTTGCTATGGATATCCCTGATTTGCTGCGGCTTGAGGTACGCAATGCAGAAGTTGACTCGGCCAGCATTTTGCAGCAGTATCAGGACATTCAGCAGCAGCTTGATCAATGTCTGCAGCGCATGGAATTGGATACGGTGGAGCAAGTACGCAGCATCTTTACCGACCGGCAAAAACTGGCTGTGGAAAGGCAACAGGCAGAAAACGCCCTGCGGACTGCTCTGCATGATGAAAAGCCGGAAAACATTGCAAAGCGCTACCGGGAACTTTCCCGGGTGAAAGTGGAACGAAGTCTGGAGGCAATCGATAGGGAGTTGGCTGAGCTAAATGAGCAACAGGCTGACCTGAATAATAAGATGCAGGAATATCAGGCTAGGTGTGACAGCTGGAGCCAGGAATATAATACGGTGGATGAAGCCAAAGTGCAATTAAAAGATGCTATGAAGCAAATAACCCGTCTGGAAGCAGAAATCGCCCAGTTGAAACCCCTGCCAGAGGGTTTTTCCGATTCACTGGCCTTCCATGAGCATCTGCAAAAAAGAAGAAAGGCTTTAGCAGAATATAAAAAGGAGTATGAGCAGCTGCGCGATCGATACCGGGAATTAGAACAGGAATTACCGGAAGAAAACTTTGATGAGCTGGAAGTTCAGGCTGCGGAAGCAGAAAAAAGGTGGAGGCATTATCAGGAAGAGCTGGAGATTCTGCTCAAAATACAAACGGCTTTTTTAGACAGCATTAAGGAAATTGAGCAGCAGCCTTTTGAAATACTGCAGAATCATCTTTTCCAGGCGGTTAAAATCTTGACCGGTTATCGCTATGAAAATGGCCATATAAATCCTGCTTCTTTCGAATTTGGACTCCAGCATGCAAATGGATATACGCTGCCTTTGGATCTGCTATCGGCAGGGACCTATGATGCGCTGGCTCTGGCTTTCCGCCTGGCCCTGCTGGAGCAGTGTTTTCCTGAAGGTGGAGGCATACTGGTCCTGGATGATTGTTTGGTCGATTTTGATGAAGAACGGCTTCAATATGCGGTATCATTGCTGGAGGATTTTGCGCGGCGGCATCAGGTGATTATGATGACCTGCCATCCTGCAATTGCAGAGGCCTTTGAACAAAAGTATCTTATTAATATGGAGGATGCTTAGGAAATAGAAGCAGTGTTAAATTCAAGAAAATTAACCTGAGTGATTGGCAGGGGAGCTAATTTCCGTTATGATATAGGCATGATATTGATATCTATTACTGTGAAGGAGATATTGATTAATGTAAAATATTCCCTGGAATAATACCGCAGACTAATTATGAAAAGATGCAACGTACCGGATAGACAAGGAGGTGCGAAGATGTTTGGCTTTATAGGCAATATCGGTCCATGGGAATTGATTATTGTATTAGCGATTATCCTCATTATCTTTGGCCCGGGCAAATTACCGCAGGTAGGACAGTCGATGGGTGCAGCGGTAAAGAACTTCAAAAAAGCCCGCGAGGATGATTTTGATGACAACCTGCTAGAAGACAAAAATCCAGAGGAAAGTTAGGAAGTCAGGTGCTGGGCACCACTTTAAAAACACGTTCTTGGCAGAACGTGTTTTTTTTATGGCATGGTCTGCTTTTAGAAAGAGGAGTAATGCAAGTCAGAATCGTATACGATACAGCACAGAGGGGAGAAGCAGAAAGATATAGTCATAAGTAAAGCAGGGGATGTTTTACCCGGGAAGGTTGTGAACGAATTTGGAATTGTTAAAAAAAACGGTAGCCAGTATTGAAGATCCTGATTGGCGGGCAGGCGAGAAGGCACAGCAAAGACTTAATCTTCTTACCAAGCCACAGGGCAGTTTGGGAAAACTAGAAGATATGCTGCTTAGCTTGGCAGCCATACAGGGGAACCCGCTGCCGGTACTGGGAGATAAGGCAGTTATGGTTATGGTAGGAGATCATGGAGTAGTAGCAGAAGGTGTGAGCGCTTTTCCTCAGGAAGTTACTCGGCAGATGGTTTTAAACTTTTTACAGCAGGGGGCAGCAATCAACGTTCTGGCTCATCATGCTGGAGCCAGAGTTATCATAAGCGATGTTGGTATGGCGGCAGAGCCGATTCAGCATCCGGATCTTATTCAGCGGCGGGTGAGGTCTGGAACCAGAAATATGGCCCGGGAAGCAGCTATGACGGAAGCAGAAGCCATTGCCGCCATTGAAGTGGGTATTGAGCTGGTCAATCAAGAGATCGATCGTGGTACAGGGCTTATTGCTACCGGGGAAATGGGTATTGGCAATACGACTCCTAGTACAGCTATTCTGGCCTGTATAAGCGGGAAAAAGGTAGAGGACTTGACTGGCAGGGGGACAGGACTCGATGATGCGGGGCTGATTCACAAACAGAAGATCATAAGGCAATCCTTACAGATTAATCGTCCTGATCCCGATCACCCCCTGGAGGTTCTGCACAAGCTTGGCGGGCTGGAGATAGCAGCCATTACCGGAATAATTCTTGGTGCTGCGGCACGCCGTACGCCCGTGGTTTTGGATGGTTTGATCTCTGCGGCGGCAGCTTTGATTGCCTGCCGGATGAATCCTAAATGCCGGCATTACCTTTTTGCTTCCCACCTATCCCAGGAACCCGGTCATCGGATCATGCTGGAGGAGATCGGGCTGGAACCGGTACTTTATTTAGATATGCGTTTGGGAGAGGGAACCGGTGCGGTGCTGGTCTTTCATCTTTTGGAGGCCGCGGTTAAAATAATACATCAGATGGCCAGCTTTGAAGAAGCGGGTGTAAGTCAGCGAACTGATGCTTATTATACGAAAGAATGCTCTGATTGATATTTCTTTACAGGGGGATGACAATGAACGAGATCATCATGGTAGTGGGTGGCAGCAGCAGTGGTAAGAGTGCTTTTGCGGAAAAAATAGCCCGGCAGGCTTCAAAAAATGGTGAAATACAGGTCGTATACCTAGCCACTGGTACCATCTGGGATGAGGAGTTTGCCCGGCGCGTGCAAAAACATCGTCAGCGGCGGCCATCAACCTGGAAAACCATTGAAGAACCCTGTGATCTGCATCTGCCGCTGCAGGCGGTAAAAAAAGAAGCGGTAGTTTTTTTGATTGATGGCATTGGAACCTGGGTGGCGAACCTTATGTATCGATACCAGCAACACCCTTTTACCTGGAATGAGCAGGCACAGCGCTGCTTTGATGAACAGCGCCAGCGTTTCATCCATTCAATGGAGGGTGTAAACGGTACCATTATTCTGGTAGCAGATGAGGTGGGTATGGGTATTGTTCCCGCCAGTCCAGAAGGCAGGGTTTTTCGCGATCTAAATGGACAAACCAATCAAATCCTGGCTGAATGGGCTGATCGTGTTTATTTGTTTAGCTGTGGCATTCCTCTGCCAATAAAGGGAGAGGCTTAAGCGGTTCGGCCGGTGGTGTTCATTACAGGAGGCACATTGATGCGCAATTTTTTATTGGCAATAAGTTTTTTAACTATTCTTCCTGCCTATGGGGAGCAAAGGGCAGATGAGAAAGATATGGCTGCTTCACTTTATTTCTATCCGCTGGTGGGTTTTGTAATCGGTCTGTTTCTGGTGGGAAGTGCCTGTATAGCTAATTGGCTGTCATGGGACCTAGCAGGAGATGTTCTTATACTGGTAGTATGGATTGTACTGACCGGAGCGCTGCACCTAGATGGATTGATGGATGCTGCTGATGGATTGTTCAGCGGCCGGGATCGCGAGCAAAAATTAGAGATCATGAGGGATACCCGGGTAGGTGCCATGGGGGTTGTGGCTCTGGCAGTAGTGCTGCTGCTTAAACTCAGTTTTTTGCACGAATTGACCTTTGCTTCCAAAATCATGGCTTTGTTTATTGCTCCGGCGGCAGGGCGCTGGGCGATGGTTTATGCCGTTAATACTTATCAATATGCGCGCTCCGGGCCGGGTCTGGGTAATGTATTTGGCTCCTATAAAGGAAACAACAAGATTATTGGAGCCGGATTGATATTAATAGCGGGTACGGTCTTAGCCGGAGGGTATAAAGCGCTGCTGGTATTATTAGTAACCATGCTGGGGGCTGTATTGATGGCACGGTGGATAGCAGGCTGTCTGGGTGGTTTAACCGGTGATAGTTATGGAGCGATATGTGAATGTGTTGAAACCCTTTTTATTATCTTTACGGTGTTACTGCTGCCCTGTATCACATTATTGTAAACATCACAGTGGGGAGAAGAGATAAAATGCGGATGATTCTTTTACGTCATGGACAAACGGACTGGAATGCTTGGCAGAAGTACCAGGGACAGACGGATATTCCTCTCAATGATATCGGCAGAAAACAGGCTGCAGAGGCGGCTCATTACTTAAAAGAATATGAAGAAGTGCAGGCCATTTACTGCAGTGATTTAATACGAGCCCATGAGACGGCAGCAATTATTGGTCAGAAGCTGGGTCGGGAAATTATTCCTGACCGGCGCCTGCGTGAAGTGGATTTTGGCCGCTGGGAAGGGATGTCTTACAGTGAAGTTTATGCCCGGTATCCGCAGGAATTTGATGCCTGGTTTAATAATACCCGCCGTTTTATTATACCGGGAGGTGAATCCTTTCAGCAGCTGCAGGACCGGGTTCTAGCGGCCATCGAAGATATTTATCAAGGTCCTCATGAAACAGTGTTAATTGTCACTCATGGGGGCGTGATTAAAGCAATCTTAGATCATATTGATGAAAAAACAGATCTCTGGGATCGCGCGGTGGATACAGCTGCTATGCGAGTAGTAGAAATCGATTCAGAGGGGGAAATGAAATATCTGGCCCCCTGAGAAATAGTTTTTTAAGAAATACATTTGCTTTGGAATGATTTGTAACTTACAATAAACAAAAGAAAAAATTTCATAACGTATATTCTTCAGGTGCCCCTGTTGGCTTAACAGGGGAGAATAGGGAACCAGGTGAGAATCCTGGACGGGCGCGCCACTGTGAGCGAGAGTCCCATGCATTGGCCACTGTACATAGTACGGGAAGGTGTCAGGGGATGATGAACGCGAGTCAGGAGACCTGCCTGAAGAATTAGAGGGACCTCGCGAACAGGTAAAACTCGGTGTTAGAATGAGCAGTCAAACTTTTCGTGGGGAGAGTTTGACTTTTTTTTATGGAGTTTTCAGGAGGCTTGGAATGCATTTTCCTCGGGTCATGATTGCCGGGACACACAGCGGTACAGGAAAGACTGTCATCAGCCTGGGGCTGATGACAGTCTTGAGAAAATTAGGTTTGCAGGTGCAGCCTTTTAAAGTAGGGCCGGACTACATTGATGCCGGGCTGCATTTTTATGCGGCGGGAAGGGTTTCCCATAACCTGGATGGCTGGATGGGCAGCGAAGAAACAGTTGCTACGGTCTTCAGTACCCATGCTGCCCGGGCAGATATTGCGGTGATAGAAGGGGTAATGGGGCTTTTTGATGGAGCCAAAGGCAGAGGCGTTCAGGGCAGCAGCGCAGATATTGCCAGGATATTGCGGGTTCCGATCCTATTAGTGGTCGATGTCAGGGGTATGGCGCAGAGCTGTGTAGCATTGATCAAGGGCTATTGTGAATATGATCCGTGCTGTTCCATAGCTGGAGTGATTCTTAATCATGCCAGTGATTTTCATCGGAATTATATAAAAACAGTCATAGAGAAGGAACTGGGTATTCCGGTGCTGGCATGCCTGCCTTCGAGTGTGGCGGTGCCCCCGCTTCCTTCTACTTTGCTATCCACAAATAAGCAGGCGGATATCCAGTCTTCTATTCAGGCTATGGCAGTATTGCTGGAGCAAAATCTGGACATAGCCACACTACTGAAGATCGCCAGGGAGGCATCAGAGCTTACCTTTCCAGTGCATCCCAAAGTGGTTTTGGAACCGGTGCGCATTGGGATTGCCCGGGATGAAGCCTTTTGCTTTTATTATCAGGATTCCCTGGACTATCTGCAGGAATTGGGCGCAGAATTATTCTTCTTTAGCCCTCTGCATGATAGATACCTGCCTGAAGTAGATGGGCTCTATTTGGGGGGAGGTTTTCAGGAGGCCTTTTTGCCGGCTTTATCTGCCAATAAAGCCATGTATAGTGCTCTGCGTCAGGTTCATAAGCAGGGTATGCCTATCTATGCTGAAGCAGGCGCAGCTATGTATTTATGTCAGACCATTGATACTGCACAGCATCAATGGTCTGGTGTGGGTCTGGTGCCACTTCATTGTCAGGTGGAAAAGCATCGGGTGGGAATGGGCTATGTAGAAGCAGTGGCCTGCCACCATTCTATTCTGGCCCGGGTCGGGGACAAACTGCGGGGACACGAATTTCATTATTTGACATTATCCCAAGTATCGTCACCGTACAGTGCCTATGTACTGACTGGAGGCAGGGGAGTCGATTTTAGAAATGAAGGTTACAGTCAGGGACATCTTCTGGCTTCCTGTGTACAGCTGCATTTGCGTTCCAATCCCCGGGCTGCCCGGTACTTCATTGAGGTCTGTCAGGAATTTGGTCGGAACCGATAAGGGGTGGGATCTATCATTGAAAAAATCTTTCCAGGAAGGCTATTCTACCGGGAGCTGTGCCGCTGCTGCGGCCAGGGCTGCTGCCCATCTTTTAATGCATAAAGAATACCTGCAGGCAGTGGAAGTAGAACTGCCTGAGGGAGACAGTATTATCATCCCTATTAAATGTGTTTCTATGCAGGGCAGCACAGCCATAGCTGAAACAGTTAAAGATGGAGGGGATGATCCGGATGTAACCCATGGCCTGTCAGTAATAGCTGCTGTAGAATTGACCACCACATCACAGGTGATCATAGAGGGGGGACAGGGGGTAGGCAGGGTAACTAAACCTGGGCTGGCGGTACCGATGGGAAAGGCCGCCATTAATCCAGTTCCCCACCGTATGATAACTGCCGCAGTAAAAAGGGAATTAGAAGCAGGATATGGAGCCCGGGTTACGATCTCAGTACCGGAGGGAGAGAAAGTGGCTCATAAGACCATGAATCCTCGCTTGGGCATTAGTGGGGGGATTTCTATTCTGGGAACTACCGGTCGGGTGCGCCCCATGTCGCGAGAGGCTTATCTGCAGGCGCTGATACCCCAGCTTGATCAGGCACTTGCTTTGGGCCATTCCACCCTGGTTCTGGTTCCTGGTGCCCTGGGTACCCGTCGTGCTGGAGAATTAGGCCTTCCGGCCGAGGCTGTGATTCAATGCAGTAACTTTTTCGGTGATATGCTGGATGAATGTGGAGAAAGGCGGATTGATGGGATTTTATTGCTGGGACATCTGGGAAAGATGATCAAATTGGCTGGTGGTAATTTTAACACCCACAGCCGTGTCTCTGATGCACGCCGGGAAATTCTGACTGCCCATCTGGCACTGGCTGGTGCCGACCGGGATTTATTAAGGGCCATCATGCAGGTCAATACCATGGAAGAATCCGTAGATATCGTAAAGGAACATGGCATGGAAGAGGTCTTTAACTATCTGGCACTGCAGTGCAGTATCAAAGCTAGGCAGCGGCTGGCCGCAGATATAAAGATCGGCAGTATTTTCTATCGGATGGATGGCAGCATAGTTGGCTATGATCAAGAAAGCCTGGAGATAAGGAGGCGATTTACGTGTCAGTAATGGTGGTGGGAGTAGGACCTGGGAATCCGGCCTATTGTACACCGGCGGCCTGGAAAGAGATTCAAAATGCAGAGCTGCTGGTCGGTGCCAAGCGTTTGTTGCAGGATTTCGCCCGCGATGATCAGAAGCAGCTGCCGATTGGGAAAGATCTGCAGGGACTGCTGCAGCAGGTAGAACAGAGAAGACATCAAGAAAGAATTGTGGTTATGGTTTCAGGAGATACCGGGCTGTATAGTTTGGCCTCCTACCTGGCTCGAAATATGAATGCGGATGATCTTATCTTTATTCCCGGTATCAGTTCAGTTCAATATCTATTTGCTCAACTTAAACGTTCCTGGCAGGGGGTTCAGATTTTAAGTGTACATGGTCGTTTTCCTTTCCATCTGGCTGAGCTGGTCAAAGGTGGAAGGGTAACAGCCCTATTGACAGGTTATCCCTGGTCGCCAGCACGGATTGCAGGCTGCCTGCTGGAGGATGGAGTGGGAAATCTGCCGGTGGTGCTGGGGGTAGCTTTATCCTATCCTGACGAACAGCTAATACATACCAATCTGCAGCTTTTGAGTACCGATCACAATCAATATGAAAATACAGTGATGGTGATTTTTAATGAATAAATGGCAAGGCCCGGGTATTCCTGACCAGGCTTTTTTAAGGGTAGATGGTATCCCCATGACCAAGCAGGAAATCAGGGCGATAAGTTTATCCAAAATGCGTCTTTTCCCCGGTGCTGTTATCTATGATATCGGTGCCGGCAGCGGTTCGGTGGCCATTGAGTGCAAGCTCCTGGTGCCTGAAGCTGAGGTTTATGCTGTCGAAAGGGAAGCGCGCGCGGTGCAGTTAATCCACCGTAATAGTGAGCGATTTGGGGTAGACATACATGTTATTGAAGGGTTAGCGCCTGCCTGCCTAGTATCGCTGCCGCCGGCAGATCGTATTTTTCTTGGTGGCAGTGGTGGCTATATTGCTGAAATTCTGAGCAGCTGTGACAGGCTGCTTCAGGAAAATGGCAGGATAGTTATTAATGCAGTTTCATTACATACGCTTGAAGAGGCTCGGCGTTTTTTTACGGCCAAGAACTATTGCTGTGAAATTATACAGGTACAAATAGCAGTACATCAATTTAAAGGTGATGCTGAGTTCTGGCAGGCCAGAAATCCGATTACGATTATCAGTGCTGAAAAGCAGGGGGTAAGGCGATGAAAACTGGAACCTTATATGGAATCGGGGTGGGACCAGGTGATCCTGAGTTAATGACGGTTAAAGCACAGCGTATTCTCGCTGAAGTCGAAGTGCTGTTCATACCCCGATCACAAAAAGGAAAGCCCAGCCTGGCTTTTTCCATCCTTACAGGACTATTTAAAAAGGATTGGCAGTACGTAGATTTGCTGTTGCCCATGACCCGTAATGGTGAGATTCTGCAGGCTGCCTGGCATCAGGCTGCCGAACAAATGCTGGCCGTTTTACGGCAGGGTAAGGATGCTGCTTTCATAACCCTTGGGGATCCAGGTATGTATAGTTCGTTCACTTATTTAATGGAAGTTTTAAAAGGAATGGAGGCGGATCTCCCGGTAGAGATTATTCCCGGGGTTAGCTCCATGCAGGCTATATCTGCCTGGATACAGCAGCCCTTGGCTGCAGGACAGGAAAGTTTGGCAGTGGTGCCAGCTTTACAGAATCCAGATGAGCTGCGCATCTTTATCCAGCATTATGATAACGTGGTTTTGCTTAAGGCTGGTAAACAGGTGGAAAAGATCAGGCAGATTCTGGAACAGGAAGCAGGGAAGTGTCAGGTTTTTCTGGCCTCTCGCTGTGGCTTTAAGGATGGTTTTTTTACCCAGGATCTCAGTCAGGTTCAGGAGGAGCAGCTGGACTATTTGTCAACGCTGCTGATAAAAAACAATAGGGGGGACTCAGGATGATTTATTTTGTTGGAGCCGGGCCAGGAGATCCTGAGCTAATTACGCTCAAGGCCTATCGTTTATTGCAGCAGGCTGATCTGCTTATTTATACCGGTTCTCTGATCAATCCAGCTCTGCTCGATTATTGTTCTCCTGCCTGTGAGCGGGTAAACAGTGCTTTTCTTGATCTGGAACAAATTCTCAAACTGATGATTGAAGCCTATTATGATGGACGCAGAGTGGTTCGGCTGCATACTGGAGATCCCAGTCTTTATGGAGCGATTGGAGAGCAGATGGAGGGTCTGAAAAAAGAAGGTATTCCTTTTGGCGTTGTACCCGGGGTCAGTTCTTTTCTGGCAGCAGCAGCCAGCCTGGAGCGTGAATATACTGTTCCAGAACTGACTCAGACCCTGATTATTACCCGCATGGAAGGGCGTACTCCGGTACCGGAAGGCGAACGCCTGTCCAGGCTGGCGATGATCGGGAGCTCCATGGTGATCTTTTTATCGGTGGGCATGATTGAAGCGGTGGCAGCAGAACTGGCCCAAGGCTATCCGCCGGATACTCCAGTGGCGGTAGTAGAAAGAGTCAGCTGGCCAGATGAACGTATTTTGCAGGGAACCCTGGCGGAGCTGGTAGAGATGACCAGGGCAGGCGGGATTAAGAAAACAGCCCTTATTATGGTGGGTGATTTCTTATGTGAAAGTGGCCGTTCCAGGCTTTACGATAAGGATTTTGCACATGAATTCAGAGAGTAAAAGCAAGGCACCCAGTATGGCCGTCTTATGTCTGACCGAGGGCGGTGCCCGTCTGGCCTTAAAACTTGCCCAGCATCGGCAGGCCTGCATTTATATTCCGGAAAGATTAAAATCGGTTCTTATTTCCCGGGAAGAAGCCCGACCGTCATCTGGAGTCAGAATTTTCTTTTATAATGACTGGCAGCAAAGTTTTCGTGAAGCCTTTTATCACTATGAGGCACTGGTTTGCATCATGGCTACCGGTATTGTGGTCAGGAGTCTGGGTCCCCTGGTGCAATCGAAATATAGCGATCCGGCAGTGCTGGTGATGGACGAGAAAGGGCAGTATATAATCAGCCTGCTATCAGGGCACGTGGGTGGTGCCAATCAGTTGGCCAGGGAGCTGGCCAGTGTTTTGGGCGGACAGGCAGTCATTACCAATGCTACAGATCTCAGGGAGAAACCGGCTCTGGATCTGCTGGCAGCAGAGATGAATGCGATCCTGGAGCCACTTGCTCTGGTAAAACGATTTAATCGTTTACTGGCGGAAGGAAGGCCCATACATCTCTACAGTCCCTGGCCTCTTAAGGTAAAAATCCGCTCGGGTTTTCAGTATGAGGATGGGTATGGATCTTTTTATCATGATTTTCCTTCCCAGATGGTTTATGTTGCTCGTGAACCAGCAGTGATCATCAGTCCTTATTATCTGCCCTTTCCGGAGGAAACGGAATTTATTCAGCTGCTGCCGCGTAATTTGGCATTGGGAATAGGCTGCCGCCGGGGTGTGCCGGCTCAGGAAATCAAGCTGGCAGTGAGGCGGGTATGCAGGGATTATCAGCTGGATTTACGCTGTGTCACCCGGATGGCCAGCATTGATTTTAAAAAGAAGGAGCAGGGCATCGTGGATCTGGCTCGGGAATGGAATATCCCCCTGCAGGGTTTCACTGCAGAAGAAATCCGCACTATGGATGGCGGGTATGAGCCTTCCCAACAGGTATTTGCAAAGATAGGAGTGGGTGGAGTATGCGAACCAGCAGCGATGCTGGCAGCCAGGCGGGGGGTCATCCTGGTGCCCAAGCAAAAGCAGGGCCCCGTAACAGTAAGTGTAGCCATGGAAAAATCCTGGTGGTGGGATTGGGACCTGGTGCCGGGGATCTGATGACAGTGCGTGCCCTGGAAGCTCTACAGGGTGCTGATCTCATTATTGGCTATAAAAGGTACATTGAACTGCTGGCTGAATTCATTGGTGATAAACCGGTTATTAGTTCTGGTATGCGCCATGAGGTTGAACGGGCGCAGATGGCGGTCAGGGAAGCTCGCAGTGGAAAGCTGGTGGTGGTGGTGAGTAGTGGTGATGCAGGTATATACGGTATGGGCGGGCTGGTTATGGAACTGGCTGCTGGCTCTGTTCCCGTGGAGCTAATTCCGGGTGTAACTGCAGCAACGGCAGCAGCGGCAAAAGTAGGAGCACCGCTCATGCATGATTTTGCTGTCATCAGTCTTAGTGACTTGCTGACTCCAATCGATACCATTATGGCCCGCCTGGAGGCGGCTGGATGGGGGGATTATGTAATTATTCTCTATAACCCTGCCAGCAGTACCAGAACAGAGCCCATAAGAAGGGCCCGGGAGATCTTGCTCCAGTACAGGGATCCCCTGACTCCGGTCGCTATTGTGCGCAATGCAGAACGAGAAGGAGAAGTAGTGCAGCTTACTACATTGCAGGATATGCTGACAGTGAAAATAGATATGCTTTGTACCGTTATTATTGGCAATTCGCAAAGCAGAATTGAACACGGACAGATGATTACTCCCAGGGGGTATCAGCTATGATTCTGGTTCTGGCCGGCAGCAGTGAGGGAAAAGAGGTGCTGAAAGTACTGTATGAAGCTGGATATGACGTAATCGCAACTGTGACCAGCACTTACGGTGCCCAGCTCTTGAACGAGACAGTCAGAGGCAGCCATTGTAGAATTGGGAAACTGGATTTGGAGGTCTTAATAAGGCTGATCAAGGAAAAGCAGGTGGATATTATTGTGGATGCCACCCATCCTTTTGCGCTGGAGATCAGTCAGCTTGCCATGCAGGCAGCGGCTTGTACCGGTATCAGCTATATTCGTTTGGAACGCCCGGGGCTATCATTACCCCGGCATCCTCTGCTGCATACCATACAGGAGCTATCAGAGATAAAAACTTATATAGCTCCCGAGCAGACCCTATTCAGTACCATCGGCAGCAGACATCTGGCTGAACTGCGGTCGATTACAGCCAAACAGGGTATTCATTTGATAGCCAGGGTACTTCCGGTATCAGGCTGGCTGCATAAGTGTGAGGAGATAGGTCTCTGTCCGGAGCAGATTATTGCCATGAAAGGGCCCTTTAGTAGAGAAATGAATCGAGAACAGTTTTTACATTATCGGGCGGATGCAGTACTCAGTAAAGAGAGTGGCAGTATCGGAGGGTTGGATACAAAGATTGAGGCGGCGGTGGATTTGGGCATTCCGATCCTGATTTGGCTTCGGCCGATGATATCTTACCCGTTGTGTGTCGAATCAGCTCATGAAGTATTAAAAGTCATTCAGACCAGGCAGATGAACAAAGGAGGATACAGATGAAAAAAGGGGTTATTCTACTCGGACACGGTAGCAGAAGGGAAGAAGCCAATGAGGAGATCCGGCAGATGGCCAGGATGGTGATGGAAGAAGATGATGAATACTTTTATGAGACAGCTTTCCTGTCTTTTGCTTCTCCTGATCTGGCCGAAGCAGTAGCAAGGCTGGCAAAAAAAAGGGTGGAAAAGATCATTGTGATGCCAATCTTTCTGGTCAGGGGCAATCATATTAAGTGTGATATTCCTCAACAAATGGCATTGATTAAAAACGCCCATCCGGACATAGAGTTTGTAAGTACCCGGCATCTGGGTGCCGACCCGGCTATTGCAGCCATAGTACGGGAGCGGATTGCAGAGGCAGTTAGTCTATAATGCCACTGAGGGTGCTGGAAAGGGGATTATGATGGACATCATCTGGAAGCCTGAAGAGATTGAGGCTCGGAGTATGGAAATTATTGAGCAGCATGTAGAGGAACTAAAGCTGCCTGCTCTGGAAAAAATGGTCATCAAAAGGGTCGTTCATAGTACCGGAGATCCGGCTTTAATTCCGGATATCTGTATCCATCCTGATGCCTGTCAGGAGGGTATTAGAGCCATAGTAAAGGGCGCAGCGGTTTTTACGGATGTAAACATGACCAGAGCAGGGATTAATGAAGACAGGCTTCGCCGCTATGGGGGGAGCATTCATTGTACTATCAGCGAACCCGGAGTATCCGAGGCAGCTGCAAGATGGGGCATAAGCAGGGCAGCAGCCAGTATGCGTTTATGGGGTCCAGGGCTTGATCAGGCTATGGTGGTCATTGGCAATGCCCCCACTGCCCTGTTTGAACTGTTGGCTATGATGGAGGAAAGCTCCATAAAGCCTGCCTTGCTTATTGCCGTGCCGGTAGGCTTTGTGGGTGCGGTGGAGTCCAAAGAGAAATTAATCGCAGCGCATCCGGTTCCTTATATAACCCTGCGAGGGACCCGGGGAGGAAGCCCCATTGCCGCCGCCATTGTGAATGCGTTGCTCTACAGCCTCGATTAGCTTATTTAGATGATATAAACAATTATAAACAGCTTATTTTGTAAAGGGAAAGCGGGTTAGTGTAATGGATTTAGCTAAAAGCATTATGGTACAGGGAACCTCTTCTCACGTAGGGAAAAGCCTGCTTTGTACGGCTTTGTGTCGCATCTTTGCCGAGGATGGCTTTCATACTGCTCCCTTCAAAGCTCAGAATATGGGTCTTAATTCAGCTATTTGTGCTGATGGAGGAGAAATCGGCCGTGCACAGGCAGAACAGGCAGAAGCTGCCGGAGTATTACCCGAGGTGAGGATGAATCCTATTTTCTTAAAACCACAGCAGGATATGCAATCACAAGTGCTGGTTATGGGTAAACCCCTGTGTACTATATCCGCACAGGACTATCGCTTGCAATGTATTCCAGTACTAAAGCCGGTGGTTCAAAGTTGCCTCCAGGATCTTCAGCAACGCTTTGACATTCTAGTTATTGAGGGAGCAGGCAGTCCGGTAGAAGTAAATCTGAAAGACCGCGATATCGTTAATATGAGCACGGCTATCATGGCTGATTCCCCTGTTTTATTGGCGGCAGATATCGATCGAGGTGGCGTTTTTGCGGCGCTAATAGGAACCCTGGAATTACTGGAGGAGCATGAACGTCAGAGGGTCAAAGGCTTTGTCATTAATAAATTTCGGGGAGATCTGGAACTGCTCAGGCCAGGGCTGGAATTTCTGGAACAGCGAACCAAAATCCCGGTGCTGGGGGTAATTCCGTATCTCCACGGGCATGGAATTGAGCAGGAGGATTCTGTTGTTCTGGCAGATATGCACAACGATGGTGCAAAGGAAGCTGTGATTCAGATCGCCGTCATTCAGTTTCCCCATATTGAAAATTTTTCTGATCTGCGTCCCTTTTTCCATCTGCCTGATACCCGCTTGCGTATGGTCAAAGCTGGAGAAAAAATTGGCCAGGCGGATGTACTCATTCTACCCGGTAGTGAAAACCCGATGTTGGATTTGCGCTATTTGCGGGAGCAGGCCTATGACCAGGAGATTCTGGCACTGGCAGAGCAGGGAGCCTATATTGCTGGTATTGGTGGCGGATATCAGATGCTGGGAGAAGTACTGGAAGATCCTTATAAAAAAGGTGGCAAACAGAGCGGACTGGGGCTATTGCCTCTTTATACCTGCTATACAGTCAGGCAATTTAGCCATCAGGTGCAGGCAGACCTGTGTGCCGGGCAGGGTTTCTGGCAATCGATTGCAGGTGAGGAAATAAATGCTTATGAGATCCGCAACGGGCAGACTCAAATCGGCGACCATCGCTCTGCTCTACTGGAGATCAAAAAGTCTTCTGATATGGAGGCTAACATCCTAGATGGTGCAGTAAGCGCAGATGGCAGGATCTTTGGCACCCATTTGCATGGTTTCTTTCATAATATTTCGGTCTTACTGGCTTTTATCAATGCGGTTCGCATAGAGAAACAGCTGCCGCTTCTTAAAAAGGAAGATCTGCAAGACTTCCAGCAGCGGGATCAGCGTTTTGAGCGTCTGGCTGGAATAGTAAGGGAAGCGCTGGATATGGAAAAACTATATGCCATTATGGATGTGCAGATTTAAGATGGCGGTTATTTTGTTGGGGGCCTTTATCCTGGATTTAATCATCGGTGATCCGCGCTGCTATCCTCATCCAGTGCTGCTTATGGGAAAGGTAATTCATGATGGAGAAAAGCTAATCCGCTGCCAGGCACGAACTACCAGAGGATTGAAGGTAGGGGGGGTTGTGCTGACAGGCTTCATCCTGGCAGCCAGTTATTTTTTCTTTCAGGGGCTGATTAATCTGGCCTGTACCCTTAACGCAACGCTGGGGATGGTAGTCAGTATCGTGATCATGAGTCAGGCTCTGGCGGTGAAAAGTCTTTATCAGCATGCTATGGCTGTACTTTCTCCTCTTGCCAGTGGGGATCTGGAGCGGGCCCGTAAGAAGCTGTCCCTGATCGTAGGCCGGGACACACAGGATCTGGAAGAAAGCGAAATTGTCCGCGGGGTGGTAGAAACTGTAGCGGAGAATACTGTGGATGGCATTATTGCACCTCTCTTTTACGGGCTGGTGGGGGGACCTGCGCTGGCGATGGCTTATAAGGCGGTTAATACTATGGATTCTATGCTGGGATACAGGAATGAGCAATATCTCCATTTGGGCTGGGCTTCAGCCCGGCTGGATGATCTGGCCAATTATATTCCAGCCCGTCTGACTGTCCTGCTGTTTTTAATCATTGCCCCCCTGACCCCGGGGGGCTTACAGGGGGTCTGGCAGTGTGTACGAAGCGATGCCCGCAAACACCCCAGCCCCAACAGCGGCTTTCCCGAAGCAGCTATGGCAGGCGCCTTGAGGGTACAGCTGGGAGGGGAAAATCATTATCAGGGGATACCGGAATGGCGAGCACCAATGGGCAGGCCTGATTATATTCTGCAGCCAGACCACATCAAAGCCTGTTTGAACTTGATGTTGCTGCTTACGGTTGAAGCGCTGATGTTGACGGTACTGCTGGCGCACTATTGTTTATAAAAAGATCTTAACAGCAGAAACAGGGGGAAGCGATGTGATTCAGATTTATACCGGTGATGGTAAGGGCAAAACCACTGCCGCCTTTGGCCTGGCTATGAGAGCAGCCGGACAGGGCTTAAAGGTACGAGTTATTCAATTTATGAAAGGCAATACCTTTAGTGGGGAATTATCTTCAGCTGAGCGATTAGGGATAGAGGTTTTTCAGTTTGGTAGAACCTGTCCCCATGCTGCAGTCATCAAAGGTGGTTTTATGGAATGTTTGGATTGCGGACAATGCCTTATTCGTGCCCGGGAAATGGATGAACTTGATCGCAAGAAAGCAGCTTTGGCCTGGCAGCTGGCCCGGGATAGTATATGCTCGAAGGCCTGCGATCTCTTAATACTGGATGAGATCATGGCTGCTCTTAAACACGGGCTGGTTTCTCTAAAGGAGCTTATTATCTGGCTGCAGGACTTGCCTTCATCTGTAGAAGTGGTGCTGACAGGACGCAATGCTCCCCCGGAACTAATACAGATCGCGGATCTGGTATCAGAAGTTAAAGAAATCAAGCATCCCTATAAGCAGAAAAAGCAAGGTCGACGTGGATTTGAATATTAATAGCAGCCAATGGATGATCAATTTCGGTACAGGGAGCTTATAAGAGGGGTGATAAAGGTAGAGAAAATTCATAGCCCCCATGGAGGCAATCTCTGGGATGCAGCAGCCAAATATGGACTGAAACCGGAAGAATTTATTGATTTCAGTGCCAGCATTAATCCCCTGGGGCCTTCTCCACAGGCCATAGCGGCCATACAGGAGGCCCTTCCCATGATTCGCCATTATCCCGAACCAACCGGGAAATCGCTAAAAGAAAGCCTGGCCGTTTATCTGGATGTAGATGTCAGCAACATCGTTCTGGGTAATGGAAGCACAGAATTGATTTATCTTCTGGGCAGGATGAAGGCCCGCAGGATGCTAGTGGTAGTACCGTCCTTTACCGAATATGGACAGGGGCGTCAGCAGCAGGATGTGGTAAAAATTCCGCTATCTGAGCAAGAGCAGTATCAGTTGCCGGTGCAGCAGATCATAGCTGCTATTAAAGAAGGCGATTGCCTTTTCCTAGGTAACCCCAATAACCCCACTGCCCGGCTTTTTGCTGCCGATGATTTGATGGAAGTTTATGCAGCCGTATGTGCTCGTAATGCAGTCATGGTCATTGATGAAGCGTTCATGGATTTTAGCGGGCAGCATTCGGTGTTTAAACAGATGGCCTGTCAGGAGGAAAATCTCATGGTACTGGGATCACTGACCAAATTCTTTGCCCTGCCCGGTCTGCGTATTGGTTATGCTGTTGCTGCCCAGCCTGTGGTTGAAAGTATGGAAAGCCTCCTGGCTCCGTGGCGTCTGAACACCCTGGCTTTAGTAGCCGGGGAGAAATCGCTGCAGGATAAGGATTACATTGACAGGACACTGGAGACCATTCCGGCCTGGCGCCAATCCTTTGCTAGGCAGCTTCAGGAAATCAAGGGCTTAAAGGTCTATCCCAGTGATAGTAATTTCCTGCTGCTGAAGGTTGAAAAAAAAGGATGCAGCGCAGAAGAATTGCAGGATAAGTTGGGAGCGGAGGGCTTGCTTATCCGAGTCTGCAGTAATTTTCAGGGCTTATCACCGTTTCATTTTCGCTTGGCTGTTCGCAGCCAGGAGGAAAATCAGATCATGATCAAGAGCTTGAAGAGATATCTTTCTAGCTCTTGATGGTACTTATTGTAAAGGGGGAAAATAATTTGAATATGATGGTTGGAATGCATATTATGGAGGGTTTTTTGCCGGTATCATGGGCCGGCATCTGGACTGCGGTTGCCCTGCCTTTTATTATTTTAAGTATTGGTAAGATCCGCAATCTTACCAGAGATAATCCCCGCATCATGCTCTTGATTGCCTTTGCCGGAGCCTATACCTTTGTGTTGTCCTCGCTAAAACTGCCTTCGGTTACCGGGAGTTGTTCTCATCCAACCGGCATGGGTTTAGGTGCGATCCTCTTTGGACCGATGGTTATGGTCGTAATTGGCCTTATTGTACTTTTATTTCAGGCTTTACTTCTGGCTCACGGGGGAATAACCACCCTGGGAGCAAATGTTTTTTCCATGGGGATCGTGGGGCCTTTTGTCAGCTATGGATTATGGGTTTGGCTGGGTAAAATAGGCCTGAATCGAGGCTGGCGTATTTTCCTGGCCAGTTCACTGGGAGGATTGGCTACTTATGTTATTACAGCTCTGCAGCTGGCTTTGGCTCATCCAGCCGCAGGTGGAGGATTTGCCTTTTCGGCCCTTAAATTTCTCTCTGTGTTTGCGATAACCCAGATTCCCATCTCTATTGCAGAGGGATTCTTAACGGTCCTGGTTATGAATCTTTTGTTTAGCTATAGCAAGGCGGAAATGAACAGTCTGGGCTTTCATGAATCATAAGGAAGGTGAGCACATGAATAAAAAGAAGAAAGAACAGGTCGTACTGCTGGTTTTGCTTGTGGTACTGGTGGTGGGCACCCTGGCTCTTAATCAAAATGCGGCCTTTGAAGGAGCCGATGGTGAGGCAGAAGAAGTTATTGCGGTGGTTAATCCGGATTATGAACCCTGGTTTGAGCCGGTATGGGAGCCGCCCAGTGGTGAAATAGAATCGCTCTTATTTGCTTTGCAGGCTGCACTAGGTACTGGATTCATCTGTTTCTATTTCGGCTATAAAGCCGGCGAAAGAAAAAAATCATCTTGAGGATACAGCAGTGATATTAATTGATCAGGCAGCATATTGCTCGCCCCTGCAAGAGGTACATGCGGGAGAAAAACTTCTGCTGGCTTTAAGCACCATGATTATGATTATAGCAATGAATTCATTGCTGATTTCGTCGCTGGTTTTAACTGTGATGACCATACTCATCCTGGGTCCAGCCCGTACCGCGCCATCTTTGTATATTAAAATCCTGCTTATTCCACTGGGCTTTATCCTGCTGGGAAGTCTAACCGTAGCGGTTAATACCGGGCCAGCCTGGGGAGAGGGGGTCAGCTATCTAAGCAGGGGTAGGTTCCCGCTCTGGGTCAGCCAGGACTCTCTCTTTCAGGCCCTGAAGCTACTGGTTAAATGCCTGGCAGCCATTAGTTGTATGTATTTCTTCAGCCTTACCACCCCAATGGTACAGCTGATTCAGTTGCTTTATCGCTTGCGTCTGCCTGATGTACTGGTAGAGTTAACTGTACTTATCTACTACTATATTTTTGTATTTCTTACTATAGCCGAGCAAATGTATCAGGCGCAAAATGCCAGGTGTGGATATCAGGGGTGGAAACAAAGCCTGTATTCGCTATCCCAGTTAAGTGCTAATTTATTGATCAAATCCCTGAAGGCTTGTGATGATGCTTATAACGGCCTGGTATCCAGGGGTTATTGTGGAAGCTTTTACATGTTGGAGGAAGAACAGAGCTGGAATACTAGGCATGTACTGGGAATAATCGGATTAAATCTTGTGTTGCTGCTGGTATATGTAAACAATCCGTTATCATAAAACCATTGTTTTGTCTCAGTGTTGCAGAGATCATGTTCTGGGAGGAGATCTACTGCTTCCGGGAAAGGGATTACTGAATTAATGCTAGGCGTATGTTGTCTGGTTTATTGTTCGGATAGGAGGGTGTTGATTGACTGTAAATATTCTGGAAGCCCGGGGACTCTGCTATGATTATCCCGATGGTACACGCGCACTTGATCATATTAATCTTCTTATTCAAGAAGGCAGCAGAACAGCGATCCTGGGCGCCAATGGAGCAGGGAAATCAACACTGTTTTTACACTTTAATGGTATCTTCCAGCCTACAAAAGGAACGATGAAGTATCGGGGGCAGGACTATAAATATCAGCGCCGCTATTTGCAGCAACTTAAACAAAGGGTAGGCATAGTATTTCAAAACCCTGAATACCAGCTTTTTTCTGCCAGTGTTAGACAGGATATTTCATTTGGTCTTTTAAATATGGGCTATTCTTCCCGGGAAGCCAGAGAAAAAGTAAATCTAATGGGGGAACAAATGGGGATCAATTATCTTTTTGATCGGCCCACCCATTTTCTAAGTGCCGGGCAGAAGAAATTGGTCTCGCTGGCAGGCGTTATGGTTATGAATCCGGATCTTTTGGTCTGTGATGAGCCCTCGGCTGGACTTGATCCTGCCAATACGGAACGTTTTATGAAGGTAATAGAAAAGATTCAGCAGCAGGGCTCAACGGTGGTAATTTCCACTCATGATGTCAATCTGGCTTATTCCTGGGCCGATCAAATCTATATTCTGGATCAGGGGCAGGTTCGTGCCGGTGGGAAACCAGAGCAGGTACTGGCGGATAAAGATACCCTGGCTATCTGCGGTATGCAACAGCCCTGGATCCTGGAATGCTGGGAAGAGCTAAAAAAACACGGGCTGATTCCAGCCCATCAGCCCCCTCCCCGTACCAAAGAAGAACTTTTCCAGCTTGGTGACAGGGATCTGATCGGCAAAAGCCTCGTTTAATTTCGCTTGCTATTTATAATAATGCCTTATGAATCAATAAGACCCATGCAGGGGAAGCTTTTGCTTCCCCTGCATGGGTCTATGTTAAAAAACGCCTGTCACCAAAGAAAAAATCTAATAGAAGACAGTAAGCAGGAAGGCCAGCTGCTCGGTCACGACAGGGAAAAAATTACCTGGAGAAATTCAACACATTTCACGCACCATCCTCATATAGTATATAGCGCTTAAATTTTGGGGGGTGACAATGTGTCCTTCCTTGGTTGGATACTGGCGGTTGCTATGCTCTTGCAAGGAAGCCTGTTTCTCTTTGGATATTTGCATAATCAGGTTTTCCCGCAGCCCTTGGATCAAGACGAAGAAAGAGCCTGTCTGGATGCACTGCAAAACGGCTGCGATGAAGCGCGTAATCGGCTTATTGAACATAATCTTCGTCTAGTTGCGCATGTAGTACGCAAGTATGAAAGCAGTGGAGAAGAGATGGAAGATCTGATTTCTATTGGGACCATTGGACTAATTAAAGCCATTCAGACCTACAAGCGGGAACGCGGGGTAAAGCTGGCTACCTATGCTGCTCGCTGTATTGAAAATGAAGTGCTCATGTATCTGCGTGGTACCAAAAAAAATAAGCAGGAAGTATCTATTTACGATCCCATTGGCTATGACAAAGAAGGTAATGAGATTTCGCTTATCGATATTCTGAGTACGGATAACGAAATCGTAGACGTGGTGCAGGCTCGAATTCAGGAAGAAAAAATTAAAGCCAAAATGCATACCCTTACCAAACGTGAACGTCAGGTTATAGAGATGCGCTATGGGATTGTTACCGGCCTGAAGGAAACGCAAAAAGATATAGCCAGGAAGCTGGGCATATCTCGCTCTTATGTATCCCGTATTGAAAAACGAGCGCTGAATAAACTTATCAAGGAACTGGGTGTGGAAAATTAAGGGCCTAGTATGCAGGGTTGGTCGAAAGAGCGGTACAGCCAAAGGGTAAATTTTCGCATAAAAAAGAGCGGGCTGCTGATGGCAGAGCCCGCTCTTAGCAAGATTAAGGTCGGTTTATTGGCCTTTTTTACGGGTATATATTTCATCAATAACGTCTTTGTAATTCTTGAGAATAACCCGTTTCTTTGTCTTTTGTGTGGGGGTTAATTCATCGCGTTCTTCCGTAAAGCGACGCGGAATAATGGTATATTGTTTTATAGCTTCAAAACTTTCCAGTTCTTTGTTGTTTTCAGCCACCGTCTTTGCGATCATATCTTGCAGCAGCGGCTGCTGAATAAAGTCTTCTCCGACTTCTTCACAGATTTTAATTCCATCTGTTTCACTGAAGACCAATTTTGATTTGTCATATTTAATTCCCTTATTATCAAAGAGCTCAATAAAGTAATTAAAGTTAGGTACGATCAATGCACTGATAAAGGTTCTTTCGTCGCCGATAATAAAAATCTGCTCAATGGCGGTACTGGTAGCATAATAGTTTTCTATTTTAGCCGGGGCCACATTTTTACCGGTAGCCAGACAGATAATAGCCTTTTTACGATCGACGATGCGATAATAACCCTGTTCGTCACGTTCAACTAGGTCGCCGGTTTTAAACCATCCATCTTCTGTGAAAGAAGCCTCATTTTCTTCCGGCTTATTTAAATAGCCTAAAAACATTCCGGCACCGGTAACTTCCAGCTCGCCATCTTCAGCAATTCTAAGTTTGGAGCCATTGGCTTCAGGTCCAACGGTACCGGGCTTAGCTGCACGCATTGGATTGTAGGCACAGGCGCTGGCTGTTTCTGTTGATCCGTAACCTTCCATTACAGGGACACCCATAATGTAGTAGAAACGAAGCAAATCAGGAGCAATCCCTGCGCTGGCTGAGAATGCAAAGCGGAAGCGGGTGCCAAACAACTCCCGTACTTTGGCAAATAATTTATCTGCCAGTGAGTACTTGATCCGCAGCCCGATCGGCAGTTTTGATTTTAAATCAAATTCAGGGCGCATGTCATAGCGGCCGTATTGATCCATGCGGTAATTAACGGCTTCATCACCAACTTTCAAGGCCCAATCAAAGAGCTTCTTTTGGATAGGATTGGCTTCCATCTGCTGTTGAAATTCCATATAGATCTTTTCATACAAACGGGGTACACAGGAAAACCAAGTAGGATTGTATTTCTGCAGATCGATCATTAATGTAGAGGGACTATCGGCATAAGCAATAGTAGCACCTTTCCAGATAGCCATCCATTGTGAACAGCCACGATCAAAGATATGGGACAGAGGTAGAAAAGATAAAGCTACGTCTTCGTGAGTTACAGGCTGGCCTGCTTCAATGAAATAATGATGAGTGCCATCCATGCGACTGGTAAAGGTCCAGTGTGACATGATAACACCTTTACCCTCTCCGGTGGTACCAGAAGTATAAAGAATGGTGGCCCAATCATCTAGGGTCAGTTCTTGCCAGCGTTTGTTATATTCATCTTTAGTTTTATGCATATTTTTTTCGCCCAAGTCCATTAGTTCAGCTAAATTGATAACCCGTTCATCGCTGGATTTGTACCGGGTATCCATGATAATCACTTTTTCCAGGGTGGGCATCTTATCAAATCCTGGCATAACCCGATCCAGGATATCCTTATCGCCAACAAACAGATAACGAGCCTCTGAATCATTGACAATGTAGGACATTTCATTGAGTGATAAACTGGGGAAGATAGTAACCAGGCAAGCGGCAGAACAAATCGTTGCTACATCAATGTGGGTCCAGTAGATACTGGTAGGTGCCATAATAGCAACCCGCTGCTGTTTTTCCAGCCCCAGGGTCAGCAGTCCACTGGCAATTTTTTCGACGCGCTCTTGAACTTCTTTCCAGCTTAATTGGCCGTCATTATCACCATAGTAGAGATCTGGATTATATAACTGTGCTGTCTTGTTGGGAAATCTTTGTACTGTTCTGTAAAAAGCCTGACTCATGGTTAAACCATCAATGTACTCATGCATTTTCTCTTCCTCCTAAAATTTCCTGAAAATAGTATTTTGTAAACTAGATAACGACCGATCAGTTTATTTATATCTAATCAAAATTATATTACATAATTTATTATTTGTCTTAAGTAAATTAACAAATAATATTATTTTACAAAATAAATTGTAATTATCTATGCAAACAAGGCTAATAATCGAGAAATATAATGAAAATGCTTGATTTAAATATAAACATTGCATTATAGAGTATTTATGACGGCTTATCCTGATCTAGGTTAGATTTCAGATTACACAATAATATTATTTTCCCCCAACTATTTATGTGTTTATAATAAAAACACTTTGTTGAATTGCAGTGTATTGGAAAAACGTTTTTACTGCCCTGATTTTCGAGGAACAATATGAGCTGGAGGAAAACTTGATGGTTCTTAAGCCCGCTGTGACGAATGTCAAAACATGATAGTAGACAGGATGCTATCCTCGTATAGGGCTTATTTATCCGGCGAGTCATCGCATGTCGTTTATGGCCATGCTATACTAATAGGTATAGTGGCTGGATCTTTGTGTTGTTCACGTTCTTTTACATAGTAGTCCTTGGTGATAGCATTACTGAATGAAGGTATGATTTTATTTGCTTGGGCAAGAAAAGTAGTTTGGGGGAAACGAGCAGATTTCCGTTTGTAAAAGGAAGAGCTTCTTTTAGAACGAAGGATAATAAAAGAAAAGCATGGTTGGATTTCTATAGCGGATACAAGGCGGATAATTAAAGGAGGTAGACATGTAATGTCAGAGATACGAAGGGATTTAGTTAAACAAAATTGGGTAGCAGTAGCTTCTGATCGCGCTCTTAAGCCTAATGATTTTCCGATTGCTAAACGAGATCTCGGTAAAGCTGCCGCAGGAGGATTTTGCCCTTTCTGCGCAGGTAATGAGAGCTTTACCCCGCCTGAAGTTGCAGTTTATCGCCCCGATAATACCGAAGCCAATTCAGGTGGCTGGACCATTCGAACCATTCCCAATAAATTTTCTGCTTTTGAACTGGAAGGAGAACTGGTAGAAAGCCAGAAGGGGATTTATAATACTTACAATGGTCTGGGCAAGCATGAAGTGGTGATAGAGACTCCAGAACATGGAGTGGAATTTCATGAGTTTGATCAAGAGCGTGTTTACAAGATTCTAACCATGCTAAAACAGCGTTATAATGACCTGGCCAGGGATGAAAGGATTAAATATATTCAGATTTACAAAAATCGGGGTATGTTTGGAGGCGCCTCTCTGGAGCACAGCCACAGTCAAATTGTGGCTCTTCCCTTTGTACCACGGGAAAATGAAGGCTTGCCGCAATATTATGCGAGCAAAGGGACGTGCTTAATCTGTGATATGGTGCAGCAGGAATGCACAGAAAAGGAACGGGTGATCTGGGAAACGGAAGATTTTGTGCTGATCTGTCCCTATGCGTCTCGCTTCTCCTATGAAGCCTGGATTATCCCTCGCAGGCATACTGAGCATTTTGGCCAGATTAATGAGCAGGAAATGGATTCCCTGGCCCATATTTTGCTTACTTATACCCGGGCCATGATTGATTGCCTGCAGGACCCATCTTATAATTTTGTGATCAACACCGCTCCGGTTAATGTTGATCACCAATCGGGTTATCACTGGTATATTGAAGTGACTCCGCGGCTGCTTGTTCAAGCAGCGGTTGAAGTGGCTACAGGAATCTATATTAATCCAGTGGCACCGGAAATATCGGCGCAAATGTTAAAAGAAAGTTTATCAAAGTTGATCTAGCAACGTATAATGATGCATAGTAATTTAGTTAGAGGTGGCTTATGAGTAGTAGGCTTTATCCCTGTTTGTATGTCAATTCACTCCTGGATATACCTCTGGAAGATCTTGAACAGTTTAACATCAAGGCTTTTATCCTGGATCTGGATAATACTGTAACGGAGTGGAATAGCAACAAGATAACCCAAGAGGTACAGGAGTGGTTTCAGCAGATAAAAGAGGCTGATTTTAGGGCCTGTATATTATCCAATAATGACCAGCAGAGAATTGTAAAAGTGGCCGAAAAACTGGATATTCCCTATATCTCCAGAGCCCGAAAACCACGTCGGGGAGCCTTCTATCGTGCTATTACCTTGATGGGTGTAGAGCCCAATGAAACAGCGGTTATCGGCGACCAGATTTTTACTGATGTACTGGGCGGCAATCGTGCCGGTTTGTTTACTATTCTGGTACGTCCTATTAATCGACGTGAATTTGTTGGCACGAAAATATCGAGGTTTGCCGAGTTTTTTGTACTGCGGCGCCTGTATAGAAGTCGAAAACCGGGCAAGCTTTATCCCCGATGACTTGATCAAGGTTATTTACTTTGTTCGTGTGGAGGTGACCTATGCAAAAAGCTATCTTTGGCTTGATCGGTAATCCAGTTGGACACAGCCTGTCCCCCCTTATGCATCAGCATGCATTAAAGCATTTGGGTATTGACGGCGTATATATTCCTCTGCAGGTACACCCCGGAGATTTAAAGCAGGCCATACAGGGAATTCGGGCTTTAAACTTCCAGGGTGTGAACGTCACCCTCCCATATAAGGAAGCGGTTATTCCCTATTTGGATGATTTAGGACCGGAAGCGGAGGCTTGCCAGGCTGTTAACCTTATTAGCAATCAGCAGGGTACATTAATCGGGCATAATGTTGATGGCAAAGCCTTCGTCGGTTCTTTAGTCCAGGCTGGAATTCAGCCCCGGGGAAAAGCTGTATTGATCGGAGCCGGGGGCGCAGCACGTGCGGTGGCCTATAGTTTGAGTGCAGCAGGGGTAGAAGAATTGTGTTTACTCGATATCCAGGAGGGTAAGGCTCAGGCTCTGGCGTCTTATCTTAATCAACATTGTACGGCCAGGGCAGTCGGATATGTGATGAGTGATGAACAATTCCTTAATCTGGCGGAAACTGCCGAACTGATTGTTAATTGCAGTCCGCAGGGGATGTTTCCCCATGTAGAAAGAAGTCCGGTAACCTCGTTGAG
Organism: Syntrophomonadaceae bacterium; assembly: GCA_012840625.1. Classification (GTDB taxonomy): domain Bacteria; phylum Bacillota; class Syntrophomonadia; order Syntrophomonadales; family Syntrophomonadaceae; genus DUSB01. The sequence continues at coordinate 344 of DUSB01000252.1, read as the reverse complement.
GGGACTATCCCGGCAGATAGTGGTTTGTGATCTGATTTACAATCCTATCGAAACGCGTCTGTTACACATGGCAAAAGAACAGGGTATGAAGGTAGTCAGCGGTATAGATATGTTTGTAGAACAGGGGGCTTTAAGTCTTGAATTATGGACCGGACAGAGAGCTCCCCGTAATAAAATGAAGGCAGTCATACGAGATGCTCTCCAGGACAGCAGATAGGGGTTTTACGCTGATTGAAGCCCTGTGTATACTGGCCCTGCTGGCGCTGATTTTTTCTATCGCTGCACCCCGTTTTAACCAGACCATGATGAAGCATCGTCTGCAGTCCGATGCGGCTGTTATGGCT
>DUSB01000251.1 GCA_012840625.1 Syntrophomonadaceae bacterium | reverse complement strand
GCGTGCCTGTCCGGTAAATTGTATAGCCGGCAGATGCAGCATGACCGAGGCTCGTAATCCGGTACCTACATTAGTGGGACAGGCGGTCAGATAACCCCTCTTTTCATCAAAAGCGTAATCAAGTTCGGCTTCAAAGGCATCATCCAAAGCCATGGCCTGCTGGCAGCATTGATCCAGACTAAGCCCGGGTAGCACACATTGTATGCGGATGTGATCTTCCTCGTTAATCATGATGCAAGTCGAACCTTCTTCATTAAGCAGCACACCCCGGTACGCTGAATTAGAATGACTGAACTCCGGGCTGATCAAATGCTTTTCCATCAAGATCTGCCGATCCATTATAGAAAGCCCTTGGAGGCTGGCAAAATCCACCTGCTTTAAATGATCAGCATCCTTTTCCCAAACCTGTTGAATAAGCTGCAGTACTTCGGCACCTTTTTCCTCGTCTAACAGGTGAGGAAAGGGGAGTTCATGAAGATTGCGAGCCAAACGTATCCGGCTGCTGATGACAATGTCTTCACCATTTTCGGTCTGATCCATCCACTTGACATAGTTCTGATTTAATATACTATCTACACTCATCATGCTACCCTCCTTTATTCGAGCTCTGCTTCCATTTCCTTAATGGCATCTCTGATTTCAGCAGCTTTTTCATATTCTTCTTTGGCTACAGCTTCCTGCAGCTGGTTTTTTAACTGGGTAATCTTTTTATTTAAAAGCACCTTCCCGCCGCTGCGCGATGGAATCTTGCCCAAATGTTCATTATTGCCATGAATTCTTCGTAAAGTGGGCTCGAGTTCCTGGTCAAAAACCTGATAACACTGGCTGCAGCCCAGCTTGCCTGTATCACGCAGGCCGGCTGGCGTCATCCCGCAGTTCGGACAGCTAGGCGCTGAAGTCAGCGACTGCATTCCCTGCATGGGAAATGCGCCAAAAATGCTGCCCAAAAGATTGGGGATAGAAAACTGTTTGGAAAGATCCAATATAAACATACCTTTTTTGGCTGCACAACTTTCGCATAGATGGCTTTCAATTTTTTTACCATTAAAGACCTGTGCCAGGTGAACTGTTGCTGGCTTATTGTTACATTCCTCACAATACATTTTACATGCCTCCTTTTCTATTCTAACTAGGCGGCTAAGCTCGGATATATTCATTCAAAGCAGTTCCTACTGCTTCATGAATTTTTAAATGGTACTCTACCGGAACACTCTTGCAAACCTGCAGGGTAATAAAGTAGATGAGTTCAGCTTCTCGCCAGGTTAATAAATTCTGTTCGGCTAGCTCACGAAGGTAATCCTTCAGGTAACTCTGGTCTACCAGTACCTGCAGATGCTCCTCGGTAAACTCCGTAATGCGGACATATCCGCCACCCCCACGCCGGCTTTCTGTCATATAGCCTTCTTTTTCAGTAAAGCGGGTGGATAAAACATAACTGACCTGGGAGGGAACACAGCAAAAAGTTTCGGCTAACTCGGCCCGCTGAATTTCAATCTGCCGATCATCGCTCCTATCAATCAATACTTTGATATATTCTTCAATACGATCCGCCAAACTCTTCTTCATAACGCTCCGCTCCTTCTTTGACTATCTTTGACTATTTAATTATATTCTAATATGTAATGCTTTCCTTTGCAAGATATAAAAAAAAAGAGGTCAGCATTTTTATCTTTACCCCTTTTTTTATCTTCAATACGAAATCGTGGCTGCTATTCTATTGTATTACGCATGCAATGCTATGCGGCTGGCTACTCCCATTTTAATTCAATAACGCTGCCCTGCTGAATGGGGGTGGTGAAGCCGGCTTTTTCGCCATCAACCGTCATCAAGAGCTTTTTATTGATGGAGGGCTGGATATCAATCTCTCCAAAAACATCACTTAGAATCGCCCCGCTTTCACCCTGGTTAATCTGCAGCCGCATACCATTGTAAAGCTCTTCATCGTAAGATACTGGCCGGCCATTACTGGTAATACCGCTACCTTTGTTCTGCAGACGTACGCGTTCTCCATTCACAATAACTGTGCAGTCCCACTGCATGGATTGCATGTCAATTACATCCCGGATAAGCGGGTTTTTATGCAGGATCTGGTATTCTATACTGGCACCCAGACGAACACTATCTTCAAGGTCAAGCTCCCGACCGTCCACTTTTATACGCAGCGGTGTCCACCGCAGTATCATAGCTTGATCATTTAAAAAATAATGGTAAAGCTTTTCGGTCAGCCATTCCTCAGCCACTCCAGCTCTGGCCAGTACATCCCGTATACTATTAAGCCGTTGGATTTCTACCTGGGCCCGATCAGGTATATCCTGTTCTGGATCCCACCATTGCCCGTTTACTTTTACCTGCGGCTGTACCGCTATCTTTTCTCCGTTTACAAAAACATAGCCCCCTGCTGCTGGAGCCAGGCTATCAATCTTTACCACCGCATCCTGCCCATCGCTCCCTTTTTCAAACGTAATCCGATCTCCATCCCGGATCGAGGTTTCCAGGCTGGCCTCCCGTCCATTTAGACGTATGGTGGGAGCAGTCCCCATCTCTCCTTTAAAAACCTTTAGATAGCCGTTGACATTAATGGTTTTTCCCATCCCGGGTCGACCATAAATATTGTTCAAAGAGATGCCCGAACTTAAGAGCGCACTGGCAATATCCATTTCACCCCTATTCCATAAAGCCACTTCCCGCTCATTTACCCACACTTTAAAAAAGGGAATAGGTGGGTGTTCAAAGCAGTGATAGGCAATGCCCAGGGGGGTAACTCCCTGCGGACCTTCCAGGTTCTTGAAGTCGCCGGCAATGCCTTTAAACCCTTCGCGAGTGCGTACCCCTACACGATTAGGCGGAATTTCCAGACATGCGGCTATGGCTGCCGATAGCCCGGGGGTCTGACTTCCTCCCCCTACACAAAGGACAGCATCCGGGGCTTCCCCATTTAATTCGAGTATATGATGACTGATCTGTACCGCCCATTCTTTTACCACCGTCTCCATCTGACCCATGATTTCAGCCGAACTGAGATGGATTTCGTTCCCCAGAATATCGGTAAAGCTTACTTCTTCCTGCGCACCCAAACTGCATTTCAGTTCCTCAGCAGTATTAAAATCCAGCAGATAAAGCGCCGCCAGTTTTTCGGTGATCTCATCGCCGCCCAGAGGTACCATAGCATAGGCATAAATACTGTCATTCTTAATGATAGCCATGTCAGAAGTACCAGCACCAGCATCAACCAGAGCCAGAT
>DUSB01000250.1 GCA_012840625.1 Syntrophomonadaceae bacterium | reverse complement strand
GGACAGGCTTATTGTGTAAGGGAGAACCGATTTGTTTCCTGACATTGGAAATCGTTAAAATAGCAGTGTGGCTGTAAATATTTTATAAAGGGAGTGTATAAAGCATTGCGACGAAAACAAAACAAATTTATTATTGTAGCGCTACTGGCTTTTTTTAGCCTGACGTTACTACCGGCCCAGGCCATGGCCAGCGATTATGGTCCCTGGCTGATGAGCTGGGGCAGTAAAGGAAACTATGTTAAAACAGTACAGGAAGATCTAACGAAATTAGGATATAACACCTATGGGGCAGACGGGATTTTTGGCGCCAATACGCACCGGGCAGTTATCAATTTTCAACATGCCAATAATCTGCGTGCGGATGGCATTGTAGGACCCCACACCAAAGAGGTTCTTAATCAGAACTTATCTTATACCAATTATAAAGTTCAGTGGGGTGACTCACTGTATAAACTTTCTCAACGTTTCGGTGTCAGCATAGAGTCCATCATGCAGGCCAATGGGCTTACCAGCACCACGATCTATGCCGGGTCTACGCTCAAAATACCAGCCAAAAACACCGCCTATCAACCACCTGCTCAAACCGGCAGCCGTGTGGGAGAAATGGCTGACTGGTGGTCTGTAGTTAATTATGCTTTCCCGCGCGGAGCGGTAGCTACTGTAACCGATGTAGATTCTGGTATTACCTATCAGGTAAAACGTACCGGTGGAAGCAAACATGCTGATTGCCAGCCGCTTACTGCTGCCGATACCGCCAAAATGAAAAAAGCACATGGTGGCAGCTGGAGCTGGACTCGCAGAGCGATTGTTGTAAGCTATAATGGCAGAAACTTTGCTGCTTCTCAGAATTGCATGCCCCATGGCAACCAGAGCATTTACAACAATGATTTCCCCGGGCATTTTTGCATCCATTTCTTAAACAGCCGCACTCATGGAACCGATCGCCTTGATGGTGCTCATCAAGCTATGGTTCGCAAAGCAGCCGGAAGCTAAACATAAAAGATTGATAGTTTTACCCCCGTTTGCAGACAGCAAGCGGGGGTTTTATTTTAAAAAAACAGAAATCCATACATATTAATAGATTATTGATGTATGAATATGTAAATAATAAAAGGAATTTATTTAGCATGTGTAGTATTAGTTTAGCAGAAGGGTACCATTATTATATGATCCTTAAGCCCTGGCGGGGTAAAGGATCTTTTATTCTCTAAGAGGGGAGTGCAAGCAGTGCATATTCGGCAGGAGATTGAACAGAGAGAAAAGTGCAGTCTTCACCCCCTGGCCACGCGGGCAGTAGACAGTCGAGGACGAGTTCGGGTTGAAGATCCTGATCCAGTACGCACCTGTTTTATGGTTGACAGGGATCGGATTATTCATTCTAAATCATTTCGTCGGCTAAAACACAAAACACAGGTGTTTATTGCTCCGCCCGGTGATCACTATCGAACGCGCCTGACCCATACCCTGGAGGTTAACCAGATTGCTAAAACCATTGGCGCCGGATTAAGTCTTAATCTTGATTTAATTGAAGCCATAGCGCTGGGGCATGATGTAGGGCATACTCCTTTTGCCCATTCCGGTGAGCAGATCCTCAATGAACTGGTGGAGGGACATTTTCGTCATAACGAAAATAGTATTCGTGTGGTAACCAGAGTAGAGCAGCATCATGGGGAAAGTGGATTAAATCTTAGCGCAGAAGTGCTGGATGGAATTCTGCATCATAGTGGTTATGGCTCTGGTGAAGATGCCGCTTATACCCTGGAAGGTCAGGTTATTCGTCTTAGCGACAAAATTGCTTATGTACAGCATGATATCGATGATTCTATCCGGGCAGGATTGCTGCATATTGATCAGATCCCCAGGCAGTATTTGGATGTTCTGGGTTATACGCACAGCCAGCGTATTGCCACCCTGGTTACAGATACCATTGTCCACACACGGCAGCTGATGGAAAGCGGGGAGTCGGTTGTAGTTAAGCCCAGTCCGCAGATTGAAGCGGCTTTGATTGGACTAAGGGAATATATGTTTGATACAATATATACTGGTGAGGTTTGCCTGGCGGAACGGCGTAGAGCGATGTTTATTATCGAACATCTTTTTAATTATTACAAAAAATATCCAGAAAAAATGAGTCCCCTTTATCGACAAATTGCTGATGAAGAAGGATTGGAAGTAGCGGTAGTGGATTATATTTCCGGTATGAGTGATGCCTACTGTATCTCCCTATTTAATGATATTTACATTCCCCAATCCCTGGTTCCAGATGCGGTTCGCTCCGGGGACAAACCCTATTCGTTTTAAAGAGGCCTTTTGTGACAAATTTTTTAAACAGCAGAAGGTTTTTTGTGGTCTGAATAGAATAGTAGGTGTATATGATGTCAGGATATTTTAATGATCAAACCCTGCAAGATATTGAATCACGCATAGATATTGTAGAACTGATTGGGGAGAATGTATCTTTACAGCGGCGGGGAAATCGCTATTGGGGACTATGCCCTTTTCATACAGAGAAGACCCCTTCTTTTAGTGTCAGTCAGGATAAGCAATTATTTTACTGTTTTGGCTGCCATGTGGGGGGCAATCTTTACACCTATATTATGAAAAGGGATGGCGTTGAATTTCGTCAGGCGGTAGAAATATTAGCCCAAAAAGCCGGTGTTAGCCTGCCCACCGCTGGTAATCAAAAAGCTATGGATAGACGCAGGCAGGTTCTGGCTGTTAATGAGGCTGCTGCCGCATACTATCATCAGTGCCTTTTGAGTGAACAGGGGTTGCCGGCACAGAAATATCTACAAAAAAGAGGAGTTTCTAAAGAAAGTATCGAACTATTTACGCTCGGATATGCTAGCGAACGCTGGAATGAACTGGAACAATACCTTTTAAAAAAGGGTTTTTCTCCGGAAATAATTAAAATATCCGGAGTTATTAAACGCAGTCAGAGACAGAACCGTTATTATGATTTATTCCGTGATCGAATTATATTTCCGATTTTTTCCTATAACCAGGATATCATTGGTTTCGGAGGCAGACTTTTAGGGGAAGGTATTCCCAAGTACTTGAATACGCCTGAAACAGATTTATTTTCTAAACGTAATCATTTATATGGACTGGCGCAGGGAAAATTATCCCTGCGGGGAAAAAATGAGGCTATTTTGGTCGAGGGCTATATAGATTGTATCAAGATGCATCAGGTGGGGCTTACCAATGTGGTTGCCTCGCTGGGAACCGCTTTTACCAAGGAACAGGCTTCTTTGTTGGCGCGCTATGT
>DUSB01000249.1 GCA_012840625.1 Syntrophomonadaceae bacterium | reverse complement strand
GCTTATGAGATGAATATTTTGCCCGCTATGGTGGTGGGTGACCTGGATTCTATATCGCCTCATGTAAAGAGCTATTTCAAGGAAAAGGATGTTGTTTTCAAGAAGTTCCCCAGGCAGAAGGATTTTACAGATATACAGCTGACCCTGGGGTATGCACAAAAAATGGGTGTGACGGAAATCATTCTTTTTGGTACACTCGGAAAAAGACTGGATCATGCGCTGGCTAATTTATTTTGCAGCATTGAATCTGTTCTTTATGGCATAGATGTGTGCCATTACAGCCCTGAATGCAGTGTGCATGTTATTCATCGTGAACTGCAGTTAATAGGGAAACCGGGTGATATTGTTTCCGTTCTACCGTTAGGCTCAAAGGCTACAGGTGTGACAGAGATAGGCTTTGAATATTCTCTGAAAGATGCTGAACTGGAAGTGCAGAACCCCTATAGTGTATCGAATCGTCTTATGGGCGAACAGGGTTATATCAAGGTGCAATCTGGTATACTGGCGGTCTTCCATTATCATTTATAGTGAAGCTTGCAGGCGAATGATTATCCGTTAAACATCCGGGGGGATAAATCGGCTCCAGGCCTGACCATGCAGGGGGGAATGTTATTGGATTGGAGTTTTTTATCTGGGGTTATGGCCAGCCCATGGAATATTTTTCGGGCTATTTTAGATATCAGTATAGTCTCTTATGTTTTTTATCGCCTTCTGAGTTTAATTAAAGGAAGCCGTGCCGAACAACTGCTGAAAGGTTTGTTTATTCTGCTGGCTTTTGCTGTGGTAGCAAGTTATCTACGCCTGGATATGGTAAATTGGTTATTGGATAAACTGTGGATTGTTTTTGCTATTACCCTTCCTATTGTCTTCCAGCCAGAATTGAGGCGTTTTCTGGAAAGAATCGGTACCGGTAGTTTTTTTGCCCGCTCAGCCAACCTGCAGGAACGAGAGGCCTATGAAAATATTATTCAGGAAATATGTGATGCAGTAAGTGTCCTATCCCGGACCAGGACCGGTGCCCTTATTGTTCTGGTAAGGGAAACAGGAATTAACGATTATACAGAAACAGGAATTATGCTGGATTCCTTGGTTTCCTCTGGTTTACTGATTAATATTTTTATTCCCAATACCCCGCTTCATGATGGAGCCGTTATTATTAAGGATGGGCGTATAAAAAAAGCCGCCTGCTTTTTGCCGCTGAGTGTTAATCCCTATCTTCATCCTGAACTGGGAACTAGGCATAGAGCTGGCCTGGGTATTACAGAGCTTTCAGATGCGCTGGCGGTTATTGTCTCAGAAGAAGATGGCGGAGTATCGCTGGCAAACGGAGGAAAATTAACACGCTATCTGGATGCGCAAAGTTTGCAGGAATTGCTGGAAAAAGAGTTGCTCAGCAAGGTGAAACGTGATTCCTTTTGGAGGAGGTGGACCAGCGATGGTCGAAAAAGAGCAGAAGGAGAATAAAACCGGACTTAAAATTCTTTCTGTGATCCTGGCCATTCTTCTCTGGATTTATGTAGTAAACCTGGGAGGGCAGGGAGCAACCAAAAATGTGGTGGAGACATCTTTAGAGTATAGAAACCTGGGTGAAGATCTTACTGTAACCGGACCGGAAAAGGTTTCAGTAAAGCTGTGGGGTGCCTATACTGACAGCAGCAATATTGTGGCTTATGTAGACTTGGCTGGTTATGAAAAGGGAACCCATACTGTTCCGGTACAGGTTGAACCTGTAAAAGGAGCCATGTTTACCTCGGTTGAACCGGATAAGGTAGAAGTTACTTTGGATAGCGTTAAGGAAAAAACGGTCAATATTCAACAAGAAATCAGGCAGAATCCCCCGGCGGGATTGAGGGTTAGTGAAATCAGCATCTATCCAGAAAAATGCATTGTAAAAGGTGACCGGGATCTGGTAGCCAGGGTAGCAGCCGTCATCGCTGTTATTGATCTGGGTGAGGTGCGCGATGTAGCGGCGATGAAGGTAGCCCTGCAGGCTCGTGATGCGCGAGGAAAGCCTATTACTGCTGGACTGCAAATCGTTCCCCAGACAGTGGATGTTTATGTAGTACTTAGTAAAGAATTAGCGGTGAAAAGCGTAAAGGTTAACCCTCAGCTGCTGGGCAATCCGGCGCCGGGATTTGTGGTTTCAGAAGTAATCGTCGATCCCGCTGAAGTAGTGCTTCGGGGTAAACCATCGCAGCTCAATGCAGTGACCGAAATTTCTACCCAGGCGATAAATATTGATGGAGCCAGCGGCCAAATGGTGCAGCTAGTTCATCTTAATATTCCAGCCGGGCTGACTGCTAGTACATCACAGGTAAGCGTACAGATTAGATTTGAGCAAAGTGGCCACAATGAAGTACAGGAATAAACGACTGCATCGAACGGAACAATTCGGTCTGGCTACCTTTCTGTGAGTGAACAAAAGGTGTCAAAAAAGCATAATAATTAATAACAAAGAAGAAATAGCGACCTGCTTATGGTACTATCGTTAAGGAGATCTACTTGACATAAGAGATGATGTAAAAGAATCTTACTGGATTGGTTAAACTAATAATTAGCAGTTATCAGGCAGCGGCATTTATCTGAATAAGAGAGTTTAAGTGTATGGAGGTTATGAATGTGGGAGCATTGTTTGGAACCGATGGAGTCAGGGGGATTGCCAATATTGAGTTAACTCCTGAAATGGCCTTTGACCTGGGACGTGCTGGCAGTTTTGTCCTGGCACGACAGCAGGGAGAGAGCCGGCCGCGCATTATGGTAGGAAGAGATACCCGGGTATCCGGTGATATGCTGGAAGCTGCTTTGATAGCAGGGATCTGTGCTACCGGTGCAGATGTATTAACCCTGGGGATTATACCGACACCAGCAGTGGCTTATTTAACTCAGCAGTATCAGGCTTCCTGTGGAATTGTTATCTCTGCCTCACATAACCCTGTACAAGATAATGGCATAAAATTCTTTGGCTCTAATGGCTACAAACTGCCGGATGAGATCGAAGATGAGATTGAAAAACTGGTTCTGAAAGGGACCCAGGATCTTCCCCGCCCCCAGGGCGATGAGGTAGGGCGTGTCTATCATGTAGAAGAGGCCTTGAACCGCTACATTAGTTTTATAGAAAATTGTTATGGGGAAAAAAGTGATTTATCTAATTTGACCATTGTGGTAGACTGCGCTAATGGAGCCTCTTACCAGGCTGCACCGCGTTTGTGGAGACGTCTGGGAGCACGTATCGTTCCTATTAATGATCAGCCCAATGGTATTAATATAAATGATCGCTGTGGGTCAACCTATACTGAAGGCTTAAAACGGGCCGTCATTGAATATAAGGCAGACCTGGGCATCGCTTATGATGGAGATGCAGATCGCTGTATTGCAGTTGATGAGCGTGGCAATGAACTGGATGGGGATTATATCATGGCCATCTGTGCTCTGGATATGCAGCGCCAGGGCCGTATGAACCAAGCAGGAATTGTAGCTACAGTTATGAGCAATATAGGTCTTGATATTGCCCTGCGCAGAGAAAATGTCCCGATTCATTACTGTAAAGTCGGTGACCGCTATGTACTGGAAAAGATGATGGAAACAGGTGCTTTATTAGGCGGCGAACAATCCGGGCATATTATTTTTCGTGAATATGCGACCACCGGCGATGGTTTGTTAAGCTCATTAAAATTAGTTGAAGTGATGCAAAGAACCGGACTCGCTCTTTCAGAACTGAGTCAGGAAATGGAAAAATTTCCTCAGATTCTGGTTAATGTTCGCATAGATGAAAAGGAGTCAGTTCTTGCACATAGCCTGGTACTGGAAGCTATACAGGCGGCAGAGGAACGTCTTGGCGAGTGGGGAAAACTGGTCGTTCGTCCTTCTGGAACCGAACCTCTGTTGCGAATCATGGCTCAAGGACCGGAGCATCATATTTTAGAGGAGGTGGTAGGAGAAATTTGCAGTGCCATCGAACAAGTGCAGACATCTTAGTTAGAAGCCCCTTGAGCGGGCCCAAGCGCCTGACCCGGTATAAATGGGGAAAACAATTGTATTATTTATATTACCGGGTGACGAGGAGAGGGTTTTATCGAAAATTCGGCGGATACCCTCCGGTGCACCACCATCGATAATGTGCTTACAAATTCGGGTAGCAATACCCGGGACAAAAAAGCAGCATGCGTGGATATTTAAAAAAGAAAGAATTTGTACCATCGTGAAATATATAAGAATAACACTATACGCTATCTATATTGAGAGAGGGGAAAACAGTAAATGGCTATACGGCAAACAGATTACGTAGCTCCTGTAAAGGAAGGATACGCGCATTTTATGCTTAAGGAAATACATGAGCAGCCGTTAACAGTACGTCGTGAATTAGAAGGGCGTATCCAGGATGGTTTGGTGGATTTATCGGCTTTAGAAATAGATGAACTTTTAACAGGGATAAATAAAATCTATATGGTGGGATGTGGTACTGCGTACCATGCTGGTTTAGTAGGGCGTGCTGCTATTGAAAAGCTGGCTCGCATCCCGGTGGAAAGTGATATTGCTTCTGAATTTGGTTACCGTGATATTCCCTGGGGAAAAGACGAATTAATGATTGTTATCAGCCAGTCAGGTGAGACCGCTGATACACTGGTAGCTTTACGGGAAGCGAAAAAACATGGCACCAAAGTGCTGGCAGTTACCAATGTAGTCGGCAGTTCCATAGCCTTGGAGGCTGATAAAGTAATTTATACCCATGCTGGTCCGGAAATTTCGATTGCCTCTACCAAGGCCTATACCAGTCAACTGCTTATTATGTACCAATTAGCTCTGTATTTGGCTCGTCAGCGGGGCACCATGGAGGAAGAAGAGCTCAAAAAGATAGGTAACGAACTAAACAGAATCGATACCCATATAGATACTATTTTCCTTCAGGAAGAGAAGATAAAACAGCTGGCAGAGCGTTTTACCCATGTACAGAATGCCTTTTTCCTGGGACGGGGTTTTGACTGTGCGGTAGCCATGGAAGGGGCTCTAAAGTTAAAAGAGACTTCTTACATTCATTCTGAAGCCTATGCTACGGGGGAGTTAAAACATGGTCCCATTGCTTTGATTACGGATGGAGTACCGGTTATAACAGTCATTACCCAGGATCATTTAGCTGAAAAAGCTATGGTAAATATCAATGAAATTAAATCGCGAGGCGGTACAGTCTTCGCTGTTTGTAAAGAGAATTTGCAAATGCTCTGTCAAAACTGTGATGAGCTCATACTCATACCGGATATACACCCTGTTGTTGCACCTGTTGCTGCAGTAGTACCTTTACAGCTTTTTGCTTATTATGTAGCTGTACTACGGGGCAACGATGTTGATCAACCACGTAATTTAAGTAAAAGCGTAATGATTGAGTAGGAAAGAGGTAATAAAACTATAGGTGCGGATAGGGGCTATATTGGCAGTTACCTCGCTATTCCCATAGTATGGACTGCTTATTCGCCGGGAGATAATCTGGTGCCTTTAACCTCTGGAGGGTCAAAACGCCAGGAGCAAAGCCTATATAACAGGAGGTGTATCTGTTCCGGGAAATAGGGAGTGCCTGCTTTTCAAGTCATAGCCTTAAAGAACAAATGAAGTTCATTCTATAAGAGTGCTTCGTTTAATAATAATTAAGAGATTATGAAAGGGGTTATAGTGTGCAGCTGGATGAAACCGTAATTTCTAAAGCGATCATAGAGCGTTATTTTGAAGATTTGATATCCTACCTTAAAACTGATGTAGCCATTGTTGGTGCCGGTCCTGCAGGGCTAGCAGCTGCCTATTATCTGGGTCAGGCTGGCATCAAAACCGCGGTATTTGAACGCCGTCTAAGTGTAGGTGGTGGGATGTGGGGTGGAGGCATGATGTTTAACCAGATCGTGGTTCAGGAAGAGGGTAAACAGATTTTTGACGATCTTGGTATCAACTATAAACCATTCCAGGAAGGATATTACACCGCTGATTCGATTGAAGCGGTGGCCGCGCTTACCTTACAGGCTATTAAAGCAGGTGCCAAAATTTTCAATCTGATTACGATAGAGGATGTTATGGTCAGGCAGGAGCGTGTAGGGGGGCTGGTATTGAACTGGAGCCCAGTTGAGATGGCTGGCTTGCATATTGATCCGCTGACCATGGAATGTATATATGTGGTAGATTGTACTGGTCATGATTGTGAAGTGGTACATATCGTGCAAAATCAACTGCAAACAAAGCTGTTTACAGATAGTGGAAAGATTGAAGGGGAAAAGTCGATGTGGGCCGATGCAGGGGAGCAGGCCGTTTTACAGAATACCAGAGAAGTCTATCCGGGTCTCTATGTAGCAGGCATGGCTGCTACTGGTGCTTTTGGCGGCTATCGAATGGGCCCAATCTTTGGAGGGATGCTTCTTTCAGGGAAAAAGGTAGCGCAGGAGTTGGCAGAAAAAATTCAGAATCAGGCTTAGAATAAGAACCGTTTGTGTAGAGCTAAAGAGTCCTCCTGATCATTTTCTGCAGGGATGGGATCAGGCGGACTCTGTTAGCGAGAAGGCTTGGGCTTTGAGCCTGCTTAATTACTACAAAAGGAAGCTATTTATTATCAAGAAGATGCACTTGATAGGGTGCTGTCCTGAACCTTTTCGGAATAGAGACTTTCTACTTCTTCCGGGTAGTGCTTTACCACTACGCGGTTTTTGATTTTAAGGGTAGGGGTTAATTCGTCTCTATCTTCCGTAAACTTACGAGGGATAATTTTAAAGCGTTTAATGGTTTCGAAATCAGCTAATTGACTATTCACAGCATTAATTTCACTGCTTACCATTTCTTCCACCAGTGGATGATAAGCCAGGTCTT
>DUSB01000027.1 GCA_012840625.1 Syntrophomonadaceae bacterium | reverse complement strand
ATCGTATACTGATGGATCTTATTCATGGCAGCGATAATATCTGCATTTCCGCATGCGTATCCTATTCTCCAACCTGTCATGGCAAATGCTTTAGAAAAACCATTCAGGACAATAGTCCGTTCCTTCATGCCGGGCAATGCGGCGATGGAGCTATGTTTACCCTCGTAAGTTAATTCGGAATAGATCTCATCAGAAATAACGATCAAATCGTTTTTTACAATAATATCAACCAGGGCCTCCAGGTCCTGTTTGGTCATAATAGCCCCGGTGGGATTATTAGGATAAGCAAGTATAAGTACTTTGCTTTTAGGGCTAATTTTCTGAGCTAATATATCAGGACGAAGCCGATATTCATCTTCAGGATATGCTTCTACAGGTACAGGATCGCCATGAGCCAGTACCGTACCCGGTGAATAACTAACATAACAGGGTTCAGGAATTAATACTTCATCCCCGGGTTCTAGCAAGGAGCGTAAGGCCAGATCGACTGCTTCGCTTACTCCAACAGTAACCAGAACTTCAGATCCGGGATCATACTCTACATTAATTTTTCTTTTTTCATAAAAAGCAATCTCTTCACGTAATTCCAGCATTCCCATGTTAGACGTATACATGGTATACCCTTTTTCCAGGGAATAAACGCAGGCTTCACGAATATGCCAGGGGGTTACAAAATCTGGCTCCCCTACCCCCAGCGAAATGACACCTTCCGTTTGCGTAACCAGATCAAAAAATTTTCGTATGCCTGAAGGGGGAATGGAGCAGACTCTTTGTGATAGGTATTGCTGCATTCGGCTCATGGACTTACCACCAGCCTTTTATCTTCTTCTGGATCTTCAAAGATAAACTGATCCTGCTTATATCGTTTTAAGATAAAATGCGTGGTTGTACTCTGAACCTGCTCCAGAGTGGACAGACGATGCGAAACAAAACTGGCCACCTCTTTCATTGTTTTCCCTTCCACAATAACGGAGAGATCATAGGTTCCACTCATTAAATAAACACATCTTACTTCTGGATAGCGATAAATACGTTCTGCAATGCGGTTAAATCCGAATTCTCTTTCTGGTGTTACTTTTACATCAATCATGGCTGTCACAGGAGCACAGTCAGTTTTTTCCCAATTCACTATCGCTGCATAACCCAGGATCACCTTTTCATCTTCCATTCGCTTAATCTCCTGCTGGACTTTAGATTCTTCTGTATCAAGCATGGTGGCAATTGTCTGGCTGCTTAAATGTGCGTCTTGCTCAAGAAGTCTTAATATTTTTTTATCCAAATCCATAAACCATCCTTCCTTTCCTGTTATACTAAAAGTTATCCATAACCAGTAAAAAAATGAATAAAAAAACCGCCCCTAATGGGACGGGATACTGCCCGCGGTACCACCCAACTTGACTATAAGCATAGCCCTCCTCACACCACTAACGGCTGGATGCCCGGCTGGCTTGGCACAATTGTGTTTAACCAGCACTCTCAGGTGGCTTTCATCACCTGCTTATTACCGGTTTCCAGCACTCCCGGCTCTCTGGGAACTTACAGGAGACTACTTTTCCTGATCATCGTGTTTAAATTAGATCAAATTTTCACTTATAATATCACCGATTGATTGAAGAAGTCAAGGAGAAACTTTTCCAGCACTATTTTTATGAACTTTGCATAGTATTTCTTTAGATGCTCTTTATTAATAATGGGAGGGATTTCATTGGCCTCATCAATTCAATTAACACATGAAGAACAAGCATTCTTAAATCGTATAGACCGATATTTTGCCTGCCCGGAAATGTGCATTCTGCAAAAGCTTCAGCAGGCTAAGATTATTGCTCAACTAGAATTAGAGTCCCACAGCTTTTGTAATGAGGCTGAGAGAGACCGTATCACCTATTTTATTCATTTGGCGAATTGCTTGCTGGTAAAATTCTGCAAATAAAAAGTCGGGGATTCCCCGACTGATAAATATAATTTACTTAAAAAGCAAGAACTTCTTACGCAACCACAAATATTCTACTATATAGCCCAATAACATAAGCAGAATAATTCCTATCCATATACAACGTTCAATGCTTCTTTTCGTTTTTAACCCGCTGATGAGTTTTTCCCGTTCACCAGCAAACTTAAAGATGTTCTGTTTTTCCTCTTTAATGGCATTCATCTCATGAATAGTTTTTTGCAGATCATCTTGCAGCTGATATTGCTGGTTCCAATTATGCACACGATCCTGTAATAAAGACTTATTCCATTCCTGTAAATTAGCATATCGTTCCTCATCCGTTGCCTGCATTATACTGTACAAAGGTATTCCCTGCACCGTCATCGGTTGTTCTAATCCGGCAGCATGGCAGATAGTGGCAAAAACATCCACCACCAACGCTCCATCTATGGTTATGTTTTTCTTACACTGTGGTCCCCGAATAATGAGAGGAACCATGTTGCTGGATGAAGAACTGCGAGCGGAAGTTACTATAATCATAGATTCATCATAGTCACCCTCTTCACGAAGGCGTTTGAGCAGCGTTCCCAGCTGGATATCAAAATTACGGATGGATTGATAGTATGCTTTTTGATCTAACTTTAGCAGGGCCTGGGTACATTCGTTGACATAGATATATGTGAAATAAGGATGCCGGGTATTAAAGTGTTTGTACGCAACATCCAGAATTTCCCCACTTTTGGCCTGGGAATCCATTTTTACGTATTCTTTCTCTCCATGAGCAAAGCCCTGTAACTTCCCTCCTGAGCCATCAATCATCAAAGTAGATTTACCATTCTCCTTCATCAATTCAAAGATTGATTCCACTTCGACCTGATCCTTCACCGTCATATAACGATGAAAAGCAGGTAAGGTACCCGTCAAAAGGGATGCTTCCGCCGCTTCCAAGGTATCTGCT
>DUSB01000248.1 GCA_012840625.1 Syntrophomonadaceae bacterium | reverse complement strand
GCGTATATTTTGAACAGCTGCTAAAATCCTGGTTCAGCCGGGATTTGCTACCCTTCTGCTGCCAATTTATTTGTGCCTGCCTTTAAAACCTGCGGCAAGGGTTACGGGCTAACCTCTGTTAACCACTATGTTGTAGCTGATGGTACGATCCCCTGCCGTGTCGCGGCAAGCGACAGGATTAAAAATATAATTTCTATTATGCTCCTCCAGCACTATTTAACCAGCTTATGCTGCCTGCTTTCCTTGTTTCCAGCTATAAAAAGAAAATTCACCATACAAACGCAATTGTCGAGCTTTATAAATTTAATATTATATTATACTAAGAAGGAATTTTTATAACAGAAATAGAATATCAAGGTAACATGCTATACGTTACATGTTATTTTCATTGAGTAAATGGGTTTTCATTTACAAAATGAAAACAATAGCTGCAACAGGGCAAACTATTTTTATAGAAGACAAATAGGAGGCGGTTTTTACAATGGCAGCAACGAATTATCTTTTTGATACTAGGGATGTCAAGTTTATACTGAAGGAATGGCTGGATATGGAAAAACTACTGAGCTTTCCGGCCTATCGGGATTATTACAGCTTAGATGATATCGATGCATTTGTTGATGTTGCTTACAAGATTGCTCGTGATGTTGTTGCACCTGTTAATGAAGACGCTGATAAAATCGGCGCCCAGTTCATTGATGGGAAAGTTATTACTCCGGATTCATTTAAGGAATGTTATCAAACGATTATGGATGCTGGATTTGGACCACAGATTGCAGACCGTGAGGTAGAGGGTCGTTTACCCTTTGCCATTAATGCTCCACTGCTGGAAATGTTTATCGCTGCTTCGGCAGCTTTCCCTACTTTTTGGGCTCTAACACAGGGTGCTGCAGGGGTTATCCAAAAACATGGCAGTGATCTGATTAAAGAAAAATTCTTACCGAAGATGTTTTCTGGTGAGTGGGCTGGATGTATGGACTTAACTGAGCCGGGAGCAGGTTCTGATGTTGGTGCTGCTACCACCAAAGCCTTTCCTACCGATCAAGCAGGCATCTATAAAATCAAAGGGCAGAAGATGTTTATTACTGCCGGGGATCATGATCTATGTGAAAACCATATTCATCTGGTTTTAGCTCGTGTAGAAGGGGCCCGCGAGGGTACGGCTGGTTTATCGCTCTTTGTTGTCCCCAAGTACTGGGTTGATGATGATGGCAATATAGGTGATTTTAATGATGTAACTACCGTGGGTATTGAAGAAAAAATGGGATTGCATGGGTCACCAACCTGTGCCCTGGCTTATGGTGAAAACGATAATTGCTACGGCTATCTGGTGGGGAATCCGCCCGGGGAAGATGGTAAAGGCGAAGGTTTGAAACAGATGTTCTTGATGATGAATGAAGAACGTCTGGGAACAGCTATGCTTGGTCTGGGTGTGGCTTCAGAAGCCTATTATAATGCACGTGAATATGCCCGAGAACGTGTACAGGGAACTAAAATGACTGATCCTAAAGGTGAACGGGTACACATTATCGAACATGAAGACGTACGCAGAATGCTTATGTATCAGAAGTCATGTGTAGAAGCTATTCGGGCTATGATCTATAAAACCTACTATTATGTTGATATGTCTCGTGATAGTGATGACCCGGCTGAACGGGAATTTGCTGATGATATGTTCCAGATGAACAATCCCTTATGTAAAGCCTATGCTACCGATATGGCCTGGATTTTAATTGCGGATGCCATTCAGGTTTATGGTGGCTATGGATATATTGAAGAATATCCAGTAGCACAGCTGGCTCGTGACTCAAAAATCTTCTCTATCTGGGAAGGCACAAACTATATCCAATCCATGGATCTGGTGGGACGTAAATTTACGCTTAAAAAAGGCCGGCTGTTGAAGAACTGGCTGGGTGACATCAGCACGTTTATACAGGAGAACAAAGAGCGGGAAGGCTTTAAGCAGGAATTTAAACTTATAGAGGAAGCTTTTGCTGATTATAGTGCTATTTTAGGGCTGTTAAAGCAGTATTTGAGCGAAGGTAAAATACAGCTGATGCCGCTTTATTCCACTCGTATTCTGCATGCCACCTCGATGTTGTATGCGGGTTCTCTTATATTGGATCAGGCTTTACTGGCTGATAGTAAGCTTAAAGAGTTGGGCGAAGATCATTATGATGCTAATTACTACAAGGGTAAAGTAGCCAGTGCACGTTTCTATATTAAGAACGTGGTGCCGAAGATTGGTTTTATTCGCAAGGCCTTTGAAATTGCTGATACCAGTGCTATTGATATTGGCGATGAATGTTTTGGTTAAACCAATCCTATTCTCCGATAACTAAATAAAGCTGATAAGCTCTGTAAATTTAATTTTGCAGGGCTTATCTGTTTTTTAGGAAGTCTGCCGGGTCCTTCCCATTGAAATAGGAGATGAAAGGCGAACATACTATCTGTATTTTAACAAATAACGCTGATATAGCCATACAAGGTATAATTATACTATGCTATATATGAGCCAATAAAAGACTTTATTAACTGGTTACGATGGAGAAAACACAATAAACGTAGAATTAAATTTTTTACAAGGAAACAGACAGGTATTTCCAGTTTAAAGCACAAACCATTTTATTTGATTAATCATGGACATAAAGGCAGGAGGAAATTATGAAAGACGCCTACTATGGCTGGAAGCGATTCTGGCGAGTATTTCGCCTTTTTTTTAAGATATTCTGGTCCTTTTATTCTTTACGTTTTACCCGCCTTTGGCATGAAGAAGGATGGGTGCAGAAGAGAAAAGAGGAACTCTGGTCGGAACAGGCCAGGTATTTTCGCACCACAGCGCTTGAGTTGGGGGGGTTATTAATTAAGCTGGGACAGTTCTTTAGTACCAGAGTAGATCTTTTCCCTTCCCAGGCTATACGCGAACTGGAAAACCTGCAGGATGAGGTGCAGGCAGTTCCGTATAATGAAATTGTTACTGTTATAGAAGAGGAATTTGGACGATCGGTTCAGGATGTATATGCAAATTTTGAACCGGAAGCCATTGCCGCTGCATCCCTGGGACAGGTACACCGGGCCTTTCTGCCTGACGGACAAGAAGTGGCAGTAAAAATTATGCGCCCTGGCATCCGGCGCCTGGTAGAAATTGATTTAAAAGCGGTTAATAAAGTTTCCCGCCTGCTGAAGCGCTTTTTAGATATGGAAAAGTATATGGATATTGACCTCATTTACGAAGAAGTCCGGGATACTGTTTATGAGGAACTGGATTATATACAGGAAGGGCAGCATGCCGAAAAAATAGCTCACAACAATCCCTTTACCGACCAGGTACTTATCCCCACCATCTTCTGGGATTATACCACCCGGCGGGTTTTAACCATGGAGTTTATGCAGGGGATAAAAATAAGCGATTTTCATGAACTTGATCAAGCCGGCATAGATCGGGAGTATATTGCCCGTCTGCTGGTACAGGTATACTGTCACCAGGTTCTGGTCGATGGTTTTTTTCATGCCGATCCTCATCCCGGCAATCTTTTTGTAAACGAAGATGCGAAGCTTATTATGGTGGATTTTGGAATGACGGGTTCCATTAGTCCCCGGCTGCGGGAGCAAATAACTGAATTGGCACTGGCTGCTACCCGCCGCGATCATCTGCAGGTGGTTCGTTATTTAAAAACCATGGGCTTTTTACATCCTCAGGCGCAAGAAGAAAAAGTAGCCCGGGCTGTTGGCCTGATGCTGGAGCGTTTTTTAGGTTCGGGAGAACCCTTTACAGATGATGATTTTGCTTTACTGCTGGATGAGCTGGAAGACCTACTCTATGAACAGCCCTTTCAGATTCCAGGCAATTATACTGTTCTGGGAAGAGCAGCGGGGACAATCTACGGGCTGTGTATCAGCCTTTATCCCTCCATTAATTTTTTAGATGAAATGCAGCCTTATCTGGAAAGTTTTGTTGGCGGTAAACGGGGTCTGTTTACCAAAATACGCCAGGAAAGCAAAGACTATATCCGCAGTCTTGCCGAAATGCCTCCTTTAACGAATCGCGTTTTACATCGCCTTGAGGATGGAGACATTCAGATACAGATAGATTTTCAGGAACTTATCGCAGCAGAGCAGGGTGTACGCAGGGCTCTGTATAGTTTGGGTATGATATTTATTTTTGGTTTTTTCTTATTTGCTTCTGTTTACCTGCTGGTACATGGTCTGCGCACCTATGCTCGGGTAGGTTTGATTATGAGTTTTATTTTCCTGCTTATCAGCTGGCGGGGCATGTATCGCACCTGGAGGCGCAGTCCG
The DNA here is from genome assembly GCA_012840625.1 of Syntrophomonadaceae bacterium. Taxonomy (GTDB): domain Bacteria; phylum Bacillota; class Syntrophomonadia; order Syntrophomonadales; family Syntrophomonadaceae; genus DUSB01. Next base: position 4,421 of record DUSB01000248.1, on the reverse strand, counting down.
GGTCATCCCGATTTTATTCCCCGTGATCAAAGGCATAAAAGATAAGATGAAAAATATAATTAACCATAGCAGGATATTGCCTGATCAGTGATCCAAGAGGGGAAAATGCTCATTGAAATATAAGGTAAATGCTATCGCTCAGTACCGCAGCTTCTTGCTGGGGTTCTTTTTTCTGATTATCGTCGGCATGGGATTCATGATAGGTGATAAGCAGTTTTTTGCCGGGGAAGATGATGAGTTATCGAAAACCATCTTTGTACTTCAAAGTGGTCATGAAAGTTCACTGCTTACTTCCGTGGATACAGGGGGCGAGAAGTTGGTAGCACTTACCTTTGATGACGGACCTGATCCTCGTTATACACCGGATGTTATAGATCTTCTCAAGCGTTATGATGTTAAGGCCACTTTTTTTGTTGTGGGGCAGAATGCCGAGCAGTATCCTTTTCTGGTGCAAAGACAGGTGGAGGAAGGGCATGAGGTGGAAAATCACACCTATACTCATCCCGACCTGCGCCTGAAAACTGCTGTGGAGACCAGCGAAGAAATAGCCAGAACCGAGGAATGTATTCGAAAACTGACCAGCCGAACGCCGGTTTATTTTCGTCCTCCGCGTCGTCTGTATTCTGATGAAACCGTTATACAGGCGGAAAAGGCAGGTTATCGGATCATTCTATGGTCTATTTGTGTTGAAAACCAGAGAAGCAAAACAGCAGAGCAGATGGCACGGCGTGTTATCAAAGCAGTCCGGCCAGGAATGATTATTCTTGCTCATGACGGACGGCTGGATCGCAGCCAAACAGTAGAAGCCCTGCCTATGATTATCGAAAGCTGCCAGCAAAAAGGATATCAGTTTGTTACCCTGGAAGAACTCCTGGCTGCAGAACTGCCGGATAAGGATTAAGGGGTTTTACCCTTTTAAACCGCAGCGGAAATTTTAGCTTCCCCCTGAACTGTAGCGGAAGCTTCAGCTTCCGCGGACTAAAGCTTCTCCTGCGGGGGTAAATAGAATACTCTCCTGAACTGTAGCGGAAGCTTCAGCTTCCGCGGATTCCGCGGACTAAAGCCTCTCCTGCGGGGGTAAATAGAATACTCTCCTGAACTGTAGCGGAAGCTTCAGCTTCCGCGGATTCCGCGGACTAAAGCCTCTCCTGCGGGGGTAAATAGGATACCCTCCTGAACTGTAGCGGAAGCTTCAGCTTCCGCGGGTAGAGTGGGAAGGGGGGCGGGGAAAGCGAATGAACCGGAGAAACGGCTGCTTTAACGTTTGTATCCAGGGTAGAGTTTGCGCATATAAAAGCGATGTCCATCGTGCTCTATTTCCACCAATTTATTTTCAGCCAGAAGCTGCTCTACCATCTTCCAGTCCCGCCCGCGCTGTTTTAACAGCTCCTCTACTGCATCCTCCCGCATGGGATGAACGGCAGTAATGCTTAATAAATCCTCCTCCACCTTGCCGGTAGAGGCAAAAGCATTGCCTTCGTAACCGAGCAGGTATTCTACATCAGGCAGGGATTGGGAGAATATCTGTACTGCCTGGGAAATGGCTTTTTCATCGGGTGGCTGTACCTGCCGATCAGCCGGGGGACGGGTAGGAATAGCCAGGTAAGCACGCCGGGGTTGAAGCCCGGCAATAAAGGCAGCAGTAGCAGACAGGGTTGCGGGGCTATCATTCAGACCGCGAACCAGCATGGTTTCAGTGTGCAACTGCCCCTCATATGCCTGTGCAAATTGCTGCAAACCACCCAGGATGGCGGGCAAAGAAAGCGAGCGCAGGGGACGATCGATTTTTCGCCATGTATTTTCATCCACCGCATCGATCTTAACTGAAACCCAATCAGCCCTGGCCAGATCCTGCCTGACATCCTGCCGGTTGAGGAGGGAACTGTTGGTGATGACCGCTACCGGAAGGCCTAATTCTTTGACCAGATCAATCTCCTCACCCAGGTTTATGTCCAGGGTGGGTTCACCATCGGGCACAAAACTGATATAGTCTATAGTTTGACCGGCTTCTTGCGCCTGATTAACTGCTTTTTTAACATTCTGGTAAAGCTCCTGTGGTGAATAAAAACTCTGGCGCTCAGCCTGCATTCTGCTGGAATGACCCTGCTGACAATATACACAGGTATAGGTGCAGATTTTGGGGGGAATGTGGTTGACACCCAGGCTCTGACCTAACCTGCGGGATGGAATAGGACCAAAAGTGTACATCATATACCTCCATTAAAGTAAGGAATGGTGGGGGATTTCTCTTTCTTATTCTGGCGAACTCTCGGGCAACATTTTTCTCTGGTGGCATGATATATTCTAATAAGCAGAGCGGAAACAGACCAATTTTTGCAAAATACGTGATACAATAAATCAAATGCCTATTTGGGGAGGAGATAAGGTGCAGCCACAAACGCATATGGCAGAACAAAAAGATCTGTTCAAAAAAATTGCTTTGGGTTCGGTGCGCAATATCCTTGTATTTGGAGCCATTACCCTGGGGATAGTCTACCTGGCTCAAAACTTTGATCTGGGAATCGTCCCCAAGATTGCGGCTGTATTTACCATCTTTTTTATGCTTCTCATGCTGAATGCGCTGATTCTCTTTACGGTTTATACTATTCGCAGTATCAAACCTACCATGGAAAGTCTTCCTGAAAACATAGGATTTAAAGAGATTTATGGCTATACCTTTGCTGCCCTGTCTATCCGTTTCGTTGAAGCAGTGTTCTATATTTTATATTTTATCTATTTGTTTAAAGGATTAAGTTAAATTTTAATGCTAAATTTTCCTGATTTTTCAGGGTATCATGCTTGCCTCTGATGGTCAGGATTCGGCCTTCTTTTTATTCCGCGGCATACAGATAATTTCACGGACTTCAGTCTGGAAAAAGTAGCTGGCATGGGCCGGGCGGATCACAGCAGCTGCATCTGCCCCTCGGGCAGTGCCGGCGATAGCAATAATATCTTCTCCGTAGGGGATCAACCCTGCATCCAGAGCCATACTGGATATCTCTACTGCTACTTTAATTCCCTGCCCAAATATACGCAGGGTTTGAGCGATTATTTCCGCCGGGTAAACGCCACCGAAATGGTTACGTACTCCCCGATCTATTCCTGCTAACAGGTGGGTAGTGGTTAGAATCTTAACTCCCTTTTTGGTTAGAGCCTGGCGGATTTCGGCTGACATTTCATCTTCGCCCGGGTTTCTGAAGCCTACATGGTGTGTAACAACCACCATGTTTAGATCGCTGGTATCATGTTGTTCTAACAGTGTCTGAATCGTATTGCCCTGATTACTGGCAATAACCAGATGTTTAATACCCAGGGCGCGGGCACGATCCATGGCTAGCTTCAATGTTGCTTCGGTATTCTCCTGACCTGCATTTTCCCAGTACATATCCGGGTCTCCTTTCATATCTCATAGTAGAACGATCTAATTAATATGATACCTTTTTCTTGCTGTATCGTCGATCTTTCACAGCCCTGGTCAGGGGTCCGATAAGAAGTGGAAACAGAATTCTGAGCATGGCAGGAGGCGGAGCTGCTCTTCTATTGTGCGGGGAAGCGGCAGTATGAAAGGAGTCCCCATAGCCTGAATAATTAAAAATGGATCAGGGCGGGGAGCCCCGATCCATTTCTTGCATCAGTTTTATCATTTTGAAGATGGTAAAGGCTTGATATTTTTAGGCAGCTGGGGCTGCTTTTATGCCTGCTCCCTCATTTGTTCAGCATCCAGTTTTAAATTTTCTGCCAGCCGGTTCAAGGCTTCAACATGTTGTTTTACTATATCCTGTGAACCCAGTTCTTCTTCGGCTATGGCACTGACTTCTTCTGTGGCAGCAGCCAGCCCCTGGACCTCTCCGGAGATATTATACACCGAATGGCTGACTTCCTGGCTGTACTGCTCAAGTGTATGGATAGCAGCAACGATTTTTTCAATCATATCATTGATGGCAGAGGTCTTTTCATCCACCGTATCAAATAATTCGTTAGTGCTGTTAACGGCTTGAACCTGTTCGGCGAAAATAGAATTGGATTCATCCATTTTTTTGACGGTTTCCTCGGTACGATTTACAACCTCATTAATAATTTGGTTTATGTGATTGGCTTCTTCAGCCGACTTATCAGCCAATTTACGCACCTCTTCTGCCACCACAGCAAAACCCCGTCCCTTTTCTCCCGCACGAGCGGCTTCAATGGCTGCATTTAAAGATAAGAGGCTTGTTTGCTCGGCAATATTCGTAATGGCGGTAACGATAGCAACGATTTCACCGGATTGCTCCTGCAGCGTATGAACAGCTTTGCTGACTTCCTGGTTGGCTTTTTTACTGCTGTTTAATTGCTCGCCTTGATGGGCAATTGTTTTACGTCCATCTTCTATGATATGCATAAACTCTACCGACAAACCATGAATATTATCTATGATGGCGGTC
>DUSB01000247.1 GCA_012840625.1 Syntrophomonadaceae bacterium | reverse complement strand
GGTCCTTTTGTAGAGCCCGGGCCAGAAGAAGGTCTGCCTCCAAACGCGCTTCCTTTATGCCCCGATCCCGAAAATACCGGGTGGTCCATTCTAATACATCTTTTATGCGCCACAAATTACGCAACTTACTCCACCTGTTTCAAACGCTCTGCCTGGTCACTGGTAACCAAAGCATTGATAAGCTCATCCAGTTCTCCATCCAGAACCTGTTCCAATTTATGCAAAGTCAGGTTAATACGATGATCACTCACCCGTCCCTGCGGAAAATTATAGGTGCGGATTCGCTCACTGCGATCGCCACTGCCGATCTGGCTCTTCCTCTCCCCGGCCACCTCCGCTGTTTTCTCCTCTTCCAGCCTCTCCTTTAAACGGGCCCGCAGCACACGAAGGGCCTGGGCTTTATTTTTATGCTGTGACTTTTCATCCTGGCAGGTAACCACCAGTCCGGTAGGCAGGTGAGTAATCCGTACCGCTGATTGCGTGGTATTTACACTCTGTCCGCCAGGTCCACTGGAACAATATACATCGATTTTCAGGTCATTCATATCAATATCAACATCAATCTCTTCTGCTTCGGGCAGAACGGCCACGGTAGCGGCTGAGGTATGAATTCGTCCCCCTGATTCTGTACTGGGGACCCTCTGTACCCGGTGAACGCCGGATTCAAACTTCAGCTTGCTGTAAGCACCTTTCCCTTCCACCACAAAGGTTATTTCTTTTATACCCCCCAGTTCAGTATAATGAGAATCCAAAATCTCTATGGTCCAGCCCTGTGCCTCTGCATAGCGGGAATACATGCGAAATAAATCCCCGGCAAACAGCGCTGCCTCTTCTCCACCTGTTCCGGCGCGGATTTCCATGATGACGTTTTTTTCATCATTGGGATCCTCCGGTAAAAGCAGAACTCTCAACTGCTGACGCAGTTCTTCCTGCCGGGTCTGCTGCTGTTCAATTTCCTCCCCCAGCATCTCTTTTAATTCTTCGTCTAACTCCGACTCATCCTCCAGCATGGTTTGAGCTTCTTCCAGCGCCTCCATGGCCTGGCGATAAGCCTGGTAGGTCTCGACTATATTGCTTAAATCAGCATGCGCTCTAGCATACTTCTGAAATTGGTTCTGGTCAGCAATTACATCCGGTTGCGTTAATAAATAGGTTAATTCCTTATATTTAGCTTCGATATTTTCTAATTTCTCCATCATAGTGGCCCCTCCTTGAATTCAGGATTAATTAATCATAGGCTTTAAGAATTTATTCTTTGCCGCAGCTATAAAGGACTTTCCTGAACAGGAATGACCTGCAGATCTTCTTCGCGCATAACCGCTTTCAAGGCAACCAGTGCTACCTCCAGTTGATCATCATCAGGCTCCCGGGTGGTTAATTTTTGCAGCCACAAACCCGGAGCCACGATCCAGCGGGCCCAGGCATGATCATAATAGGTACCAGAAAATTTAATAAACTCATAGCCCAGCCCGGCTACCACCGGGAAAACGGCAATACGCGACCAGATACGATAAAAAAGGCTCCCATCACCCAGCATGGCAAAAACCAGAATGGAAATCACCATCACAATCAGCAGAAAAGCAGTACCACAGCGGGGATGCAGCGTGCTATACTTCCTGACATTCTCAACATTCAACTCTTCCCCCGCCTCATAAGCCAGTATGGTCTTATGTTCTGCACCATGATACATAAAAACGCGCGCAATATCCTCCAGACGAGATATGGCATAAATATAGATAAGCAGAAAGGATATACGTATAATTCCTTCCACTACATTCTGCAGAAAAATATCCCCCAGATACTGCTGGGTAAAATGAACAATCCAGGTGGGCAGCACCACAAATAGAACCATCGCCAGCGCAAAAGCAAACAGCCCGGTTAAAACCAGTTCCCCGGTACTAAGCTCCTCATCTTCCTCGTCCATGGATAGATTGGCTGACAGATTAAGCATGCGTATTCCCACCGCCATGGATTCAATCAATACATAGGTACCGCGGATCAAGGGCCAGGTTAAAAACGGATATCTCTTGCCCACATCACTATTGGCTTCTTTTTCCAGCTCAATGCTTCCATCCGGTTTACGAACCGCTACGGCAGTTTCCCGGGGACCTCGCATCATTACGCCCTCGATCACCGCCATGCCGCCATATTGAAATTTATTCTTCATATTATTCACCTTATCAAACACTATACAGACGCCTGTATTGACAACTGTATTTATCTTATATAGACCTTTCATGCTGGTCAAGATAAAAAAAGCAGGAACTCTGCCCTGCTTTGATTTAGTTTAAACCATATTTTTTCTTAAATTTCTCTACCCTACCAGTAGTATCAACGATTCGAGCTTTATCCCCCGTATAAAAGGGGTGGCATTTGGAACAGATCTCTACTCTTATATTCTCTTTGGTGGAACAAATCTCAAACTCATTTCCACAGGAACACTTGGCTGTAGTACGAAAATATGGTGGATGTATATTTGCTTTCAATGGTTTCACCTCTCTTTGATCTATCTGTCAGTGTTTGATAACACTTTTTCCTCAACATCTTTCATAAACTGCGAAAACAATTATAACAATTATTTAAGCAATTGACAAGAAAAACCCCGCTTGCTTTTGCAGCTAAACTGTACTAATCTTATTAGTACAGTTAGGTCGGTGGAGGTGGCTGACTTGTTGCGCCTGGACATTGATTATTATTCGTCTCAACCTGTTTACCAGCAGATTGTAGATCAAATTAAAGAAGCTGTCCTTAGCGGCAGCCTGGAAGCAGAAGAATCTCTGCCTTCCATACGGGAATTGGCCCGCAACCAGAACATAAATCCCAACACCGTTGCTCGTGCCTATCGTGAATTAGAAAACAAAGGCTATATTTATTCCCGGCCGGGGATCGGTAGCTTTATTTGTGCCAAAAGCAGTCACGCAAAGCGGCAACATGCTGCCGCCCTGATTGAGCAAAAAATGACTACCATCGTTGAGACTGCATGGCGCTACAAGCTGAGCCGGGAAGATCTACAGCATATCTTCCATGATGTGCTGGTTAAAGTCTATGGAGGTGATTAATATGCCGGCGGTTGAAATGCACGATGTATATAAATCATTTAAAAACAGCCACTTTGATTTAAAAATCGATGAACTGCAGATTCAAAAAGGAAGTATTTTCGGAGTTCTGGGTCCTAACGGAGCCGGAAAAAGCACCCTGCTAAAGATCCTCATGGATCTTGTCAAAGCCGATAAAGGGCAAATACGTCTACTGGACTGTAAGCATCAAGAACGATCCCGCCTCCAGGCTCGCACTGCTTTTATGCCGGAAAACAAAGATTTGTATGCCTCCCTTACCGTAGAGCAGATGCTAGATCTGGCAGCCCGGCTGGTGCCGGGATGGCGGCAGCAAAAAGCCAGCCATTTACTGACCCTTTTCCCCCTGCGTTCGGAGCAAAAAATTTCTACGCTATCCTGGGGAGAAAAAACTCAGCTTTATACCATCATTACCTTTGCCAAGGCTGCAGATCTATACCTCTTAGATGAGCCAACCCGCGGCCTGGATCCTGTCATGCAGGAAAGAATGCTCAGCCTTATTAAGGAAGAAAGCATTGATGGCCACACTATTATTTTCTCTTCTCACCAGATCGCCGAACTGGAAGAAACCATCGATGCACTGATGATTTTAAAGCAGGGACGGATCGCTCTAAGTGGAGAACTGGATCTGCTAAAAGAAAACTGCTTCCTGCTGGCCAGTACCACTCCCGATCATTCCGCACGAAGCTGGCTGGAACAGCATGCCAGGATCCTAGGCTGTCGCCATGTTGGGGAACATCTTATCTATTTGTGCCAGAGTGATGCATCTTTTCAGGAGCGGACGCAGAAAAACCAGCCTCAGCTTCAGTTTTTAGACTTCGGCTTGAAGCAGCTTTTCATTACGTTGGTAGAAAGTGAGGAGGATAATCATGCCTTTATTCCTTAAAGAATTGGCTGATTTACGCTGGCGTTTCCTGATTCTAATCATTTTACTGCTGGGCTTAGCCTACTTGATCTTAGGACACTATGAATTATTTCTTTCCATGATAGACCTCCAGGAAATTGAGCAGGGCATACAGCAGGCACCCTGGATAAAACGCTTCTATGGAGAACAAAATCTCCTCCATGAATTGCAGCAAATAATGGATAACAAGCAGCTTTATATCTGGTCGCAGTGGTTTGGTAAAAACCTGCTGCAGCTGGTACTGCTGGCGGTTATCTTATTTGCTTTTTCTACCTTCGCCCGCGAACGCGAGCAGGGAACCCTGCATTTTTTAATGACTAATTGCAGCCGCAAAGAAATCTTTGCTGCCAAACTGGCCGCTGGATCGGTCTGTACCCTTTTGTTCTGCGCCCTGGGCGCCTGGCTGCCGGCTATCCTGGCTCCGCTGTATGATTTTGCATTTACCTCCAGTCAGGCTGTACAGTATGGTGTGCAGCTAACCGCCGCAGCCCTATTTTTATATTCAATCGTATGGTTTTTATCGCTTGTTTCCACTGATGTAGTAAAACCGCTCCTGGGCTCTATCGTTATTTTTGCCCTCTTAAGCATACCGGGACGCATTGCTTCCATTCAGTCCCTGTATATCTACCGCTATATGTCCGGCACAGATATTTTCTTTTCTGGACAGATACACTGGCCGGCAATACTGGTTTTGCTGCTGCTGACCACTATCCTGCTTTATGGCAGCTGGAAATACTTTGAGCAGATGGACATATAAGCCAGAAAGGAGAGGTAGAACCATGATTTTAAGCACCACTGAATCCATTACCGGCTGGAAGATCATAGAAATAAAAGGTCTGGTACGAGGTAGCTCCATCCGCTCCAAACACCTGGGCAAGGACATTGGAGCTGCTCTAAAATCTCTGGTCGGGGGAGAGCTGAAAGGTTACAGTGAGCTGCTGGAAGAATCCCGCGAAGAAGCTCTGCAGCGCATGATTGAGGATGCTGAGCGTCAGGGAGCCAATGCAGTAATTGCTCTGCGTTTCAGCAGTTCACAGATTATGAACGGTGCCGCAGAAATACTCGCCTACGGCACCGCGGTTAGGATTGAGAAGTAAGGTAAGGCTTAAGCCTTACCTTATTATTCCTTGTTCTCGAATTTGTAGCGATAGGTAAAAAACGGATGACCATGTACCGGATCATAAGCGGTAAAGAATTCCTCCTCATCCGCCTGTTCTTCTACCTTGCTCCTATAGATGAACAATTTGGCATCCAGATTATCTATGGCATGCAGCACAAAGGCCTCGGCAAACATGGGGAGAACAGGAGACCCATATTCTAAACTGCCGTGATGACTCAATATCATATGTTTGAGCATCCATTCCAGCTGCTGGGGGAACTCTAACCCTTCCTGCCGCAGCTGTTCCACCGCCCGGGTAAGCATTTCACTGCCGGTTACAATATGTCCAATCAAGGTTCCTTCCACCGTGTACTGGGGCACAGCGCGCAGCTCGTATTCATATATTTTGCCGATATCATGCAGCAGCGCACCGGTCAACAGCAGATCCCGATTTAATTCCGGGTAATGCTGTGCAGCCTGTTCACATAAATCTACCACTGCCATAGTATGTTCTAACAGGCCGCCTTTATAATTATGATGAATACGCTTGGCGGCCGGTGCCCGGAAAAATTGCTGGCGCTGCTCTGCAGAGAAAATTTTATCCAGCAGCAGGCCCAGGTAGGGATCTTGAATCGAGCTTATAATCTCCTCAAAATGCTTCTGCATATCCTGAATGGGGGTTTCCGGGCCTTTAATATATTCATCCGGAGCCTCATCGGTAACTTTGATACGCTTGCCGGTAATCTGGGGTTTTCCCGCAAAACTACCCATGTCCCCCAGCATGGCCAAAACCGTTCCCGCCTTAATATCACCAGTTACCGGGCAATTTTCCCATACAATAGCATCGATCTCGCCGCTTGCATCACCCAGGCGCAGATTGACAATTTCTTTGCCATCTCGGGTACGGCGGTCTATTCTTTCCAAAACCAGATACTTACCCCAAAACTGTGCACCCTGCTGCAAATTCCTTAGTTCTTTAATCTGCAGCGGTCCCTTTTGATTCAATCTCACTCTCTCCCTTATTCTCCAAGTGCTCTGCTGTAAGAAGCGATTTCAACATCTGGCAGCAAATCTTCTAATAAAGCCAGCATGCTTGCGATTCCTATGCCTGCTTCCTGTGGCTGCAGTCCTTGAAATAAGCGGTCCGGGTCCATATTAAGATTGCGCATTTGAATCATATCAATCTGCTGCTGGTTAACGAAATTTACCAGGGCTTCAAGCTGCGCTTCGGTATCGGTAAACCCCGGATAAACCAGCAGATTTAAGGATACCCGTACCCCACAGTCTTTAGCATAACGAATCGAACTGCATACATCCTGTAAATTGTAATTCCGGGGCTGATGGTAGTAGCGATAAGCTTCTTTATCTGCAGAAAAAAGCGTTACCCGCATGGTATCCAGTCCAGCCCGGCAAATATTTTGTATACCTTTAGTATATCCTGCATTGGTATTGATGTTAATGGTTCCGCGCCCGGTTGCCTGACGAATTTTTTGTACCGCCGGAGCCAGCCGCCTGTCATTTAAGGATGGCTCCCCTTCACAGCCCTGACCAAAACTGATGATTCCTTCCCGGGCTCGCTCCAGATGATGAATACCCAGTTCAGCAATTTCCTGGCTGGAAGGTAGAAAATCAATTCGGTTTTGTGGAGCATCAATATCCATATGCTGCTCGGATATACAGCCAATACAGTGCGCATTACAGGCATTGTAACTGGGTATACCGGCTTCCCATCTTTCATAAAACAAATTTTGTGCTGTAAAACATCCGTAAGCCAGGGAACATTGTGCCAGCTGCCTTAAAATCCTATTATCTGGATATCGTTTCAGCATGCGGTTAATTCGATCCGGCAGGCCCTCGGTATGGTAATAGGCCGGATGCCATTTGCGATGCTCATCCGTCTGTACTGCTGCCGCATAAATCTGCTCCCCTTTTAATGCCACCGCCGTATAACCCAGCAGCGGCATACTATTCTTTTGCGGGCTGACACAGGCCGGCAGCAGCGTACGGGTAAAACCCTGCGGCAGCAAGGCTGCCACCGCATAAGCCGGTTCTTCTGGCTGCAGCGGGTGGCGCGATAAAAGCTGGGGGCATTCCTGCCGATCTAAGCCTACGGCGTAAAAGCCAGGGATGCTTACCAGAGATGATCCCTGAGGCAGAGGGATCATCTCCTCTGCTTCTGGTTCAACCCAGCTCATACCGCTTCTTCCCAGAGCTCTATAAGCGGGATAGTCCAGTACTTCTCCCCGCTGATTAGCATAAAGCGTAAAAAACATACAAGCATCGATCCCTTCATGGCCATAGCCATACTGTCAGGCAGCCAGATATTTTACACATTCATACAATAGATTACCGTAAATGCAGACATAAGAAAAGCCCCCTTTACAGGAGGCCAAATCTATTTGCGAAGGTATTGGAGGGGATTTTGGGTTTTATCGTCCTGACGAACCTCAAAATGAAGGTGAGGGCCGGTAGTACGTCCTGTAATTCCTACGGTAGCGATCACCTGACCCGCCTGTACGGCCTGGTTTTCAGATACCAGGATTTTATCCAGGTGGGCATAGACAGTTTGCATACCATCCCCATGTTTGATCACTATGGTTCGCCCATAAACAGCTTTATAGCCAGCATAGCAAACATCTCCACCACTGGCAGCACGTATAGGACTTCCCAGTTCTGCCGCAATATCAATCCCATGGTGGAATCCTGACTGCCGCCACCCATAAGGCGAAGTAATGGTACCCAAAAGCGGCCAGACCATCAGCTCGGACGGGAACATGCTGCGCGAACTCTGACTGGCAGCCGAAATCAATCTACTGCTGTCCCGATCCGGAATGATCAGGCGCTGGCCGGTATTTAGTGTCTGTGGCTTAATACCTGGATTGGCTGCAAGAACTGCCTGCAGAGGAATTCCATACTGTCTGGCAATCGCCCACAGCGTCTCCCCCTGGCTAATGGTATGCACCTTGCCTGTTTTTCCCGGAATCAGCAGGCGATCACCTATTTTTAGTATGCTTTTTTCATTTAGCCCATTTTTTTCCATAAGTTTCTTGGCGGACATCTGATACCTATCGGCAATATCCCACAGGGTATCGCCATGCTTTACAACATAATACTGCTGCCCATCTACTCCCTGATCTGCTGTCGCAGAACATAATGGCGTAAAACAAGCTTCGCTCAAGCCTGCCATAGATGGTTGTACACCTGCACAGAAGAAAAATCCCAGCAAAGCAAGCATACCGATCCATCTTTTATTCACTTTTTTCACCTCAATTCTATTCTGTTGAAAAGAACAGAACTTATGTCCCTATTCTTAACAGAATTGTGGTGACTTATACAGCAGCAGTATTATAAATCCACCAACAACAACCTGCATAGCAGCTGTTTAGTAGCCATTATAGCGTCCGTTCTCTTTTTTTCCAAAAACAATGGGTGCAGCTCTGAGCAGGTCATCATTGGATTTAGTTTTTTTCAAGGTGTCAATCATCATCTGCATGGTATCAATGGTATTGGTATCCCCAAAATGATTGCGCAGGTTCCACATCAAATTCATTTCTTCTTCATTAAAAAGCAGCTCTTCTTTACGGGTACCGGAGCGCTTTAAATCAATGGCAGGAAAGATGCGGCGCTCAGCCAGCTTTCGCTCCAGCACCAGTTCCATATTACCGGTTCCTTTAAACTCTTCAAAAATAACATCATCCATACGTGAACCGGTTTCAACCAGTGCGGTAGCAATAATGGTAAGGCTGCCACCCTCTTCTATATTGCGGGCGGCGCCAAAAAAACGTTTGGGTTTATGCAGGGAAGCAGGATCGATACCACCGGAAAGAGTTCTGCCTGAAGGCGGGATCACTAGGTTATGGGCCCGTGCTAGGCGCGTAATACTGTCCATAAGTATCACCACGTCCTTTTTGTGTTCTACCAGTCTTTTAGCTCTTTCCAGGACCATATCGGTTACCTTAACATGGTTTTCCGGCGGCTCATCAAATGTAGACGCTACCACCTCGGCTTCGGTTGAACGCTGCATATCGGTTACTTCCTCCGGACGTTCATCCACCAGCAGAATAAAGAGTTCCACCTCGGGATGATTTTCGGTGATTCCTTTAGCCATCTTCTGTAATAAGGTAGTCTTTCCCGCTTTAGGCGGAGCTACAATCAGACCTCGCTGTCCTTTGCCAATAGGAGCCACCAGATCGATAATACGGGTGGACAGCTCCTGGGAATCGGTGGACAAAACCAGACGCTCTTTCGGATATAAAGGAGTTAACGCATCAAAATGAATACGCTTGGTTGACTCCTCGGGTTCAAAACCATTAACCGTTTCCACTTTTAACAGAGCAAAAAAACGTTCATTATCTTTGGGACTTCGAACCTGCCCGCCTACACGATCACCGGTACGGAGATCAAATTTGCGGATCTGGGATGGGGAGACATAGATGTCTTCATGGCTGGGTACATAGGCAAACGGCCTTAAGAAGCCATAACCATCCGGCATGATTTCCAGAACTCCAGAAGCCTGCAATAACTCGTTAGAATGGGTCAGCGCTTTGGTTATTTCAAAAACCAGCTCTTTCTTACGCAGTTTCGAGTAACCGGTCAGGTTGGCATCTCTTGCTATTTGATACAATTCCAGCATCGTCTTATTTTCAAGTTCAGATATATTCATTTCGTCCTCCTCTCATGGCACCGTTCATCTGGATAGAATATGAATAGGCAGCATGCATACCACGACTGTAAACTATCCAGGACAGCCATAAGGTAAATACGGCAACCAATAATTTTTTGTTATGTTTTGGTTTACTAGACATAGAATCAATAAATGCTTTAGCGGTTAAGATTTTTCTGGCAGGTCCATGATGTGTAACAATAGACTACCCCCAGGCTCTGAGGAGCCTGGAGATGTCATGCATACCGGTTAGAAATAAGACATTCTGATAGGTAGTTGCTTTTATCTACTCTGTAAGATCGTTACATATATAGGTCTATTAGTCAAGTTTGAATGGAATACGATTGTCTTTGAACAAGGGCTTTTTTTCCAGATTATGAGTGGCTTCAATCATACGAACAGTACCTGAGGCACTGCGCATGATCATGGTTTGCGTAATGGCACGACCGCCTATATAATGTACTCCTTTTAATAAAAAGGAATCGGTTATGCCCGTGGCGGAAAAGATCACATCATCGCTGTGAACCAGTTCATCAATGGTAAACAGAGCATTAACATCGCTAATGCCCATTTCGTGACAGCGACGAATTTCCTCTTCCTTTTCATCACCTTCTGGATACAAACGAGCCTGGAAATCACCGCCCAGACATTTCAGAGCAGCGGCGGTAATCACTCCCTCAGGAGCACCACCAATGCCCATCAGAACATCGACTCCAGAACTGGGATAAGCGGTAGCAACACCTGGTGACACATCGCCATCACTAATCAATTTGATGCGTGCTCCCGCGCTGCGGATGTCCTCTATCAGCTGTTCATGTCTGCTGCGGTCGAGAACAACCACCGTTACCTCCCCGATCGACTTACCCAGTGCTTTGGCCACTTCACGTAAATTTTGCTTGACGGGGGCATCCAGGGAAACCCTTCCTTTACATTCGGGACCCACAGCAATTTTATCCATATACATGTCGGGAGCATGCAATAAACAACCACGCGGAGCGCATGCTAAAACCGCAATGGCGCCCGTTAATCCCTTGGCTACAATATTGGTTCCCTCCAAAGGATCAACCGCAATATCGACTGCAGATCCCCCACAACCAACGTGCTCACCTATGTACAGCATGGGGGCTTCGTCCATCTCCCCTTCACCAATCACGACCCTGCCGTCAATGGCTACGGTGTCAAACATGATCCGCATAGCTGTGACCGCAGCCTGATCAGCAGCGATTTTGTCTCCCTTGCCAACCCAGCGAGAAGCATTCAGGGCAGCGGCTTCCGTTACCCGTGCAAACTCCATTGCTAATTCTCTCTCCATAGCAATAATCCTCCCCTTCTAGAAAGCCTGCTTCCAATCGTTGATAAATTTTTCAATCCCTGCCTCGGTTAAGGGATGCTTGATCATTTGCTTGATTACTGTATAGGGGATGGTCGCAATGTGAGACCCTAGCCGGGCTGCCTGTACAACGTGCATAGGATGACGAATGCTGGCCGCAATAACTTCTGTTTCCAGCAGATACTGATCAAAGACATCCATGATATCTTCCAGCAGGATTAAACCATCATTCCCTATGTCGTCTACACGCCCCAGAAAAGGTGACACATAAGCGGCTCCCGCCCTTGCCGCCAGGAGTGC
>DUSB01000246.1 GCA_012840625.1 Syntrophomonadaceae bacterium | reverse complement strand
TCATACATACACGGTGGTGGTCGTATTGGTGTCCTGGTGGAAGTTAACTGTGAAACGGATTTTGTAGCCAAGACGGATCAATTTAAGGAATTGGCCAAAGATATCGCAATGCAGATTGCGGCTTCCAATCCTGCTTATATTCGCAGAGAAGAAGTTCCGGAAGAGGTTTTAAATCGGGAAAGAGAGGTTCTAAGAGCCCAGGCCCTGGAAGAAGGAAAACCAGAAAAAATTGTGGAGAAGATGGTAGAAGGCAGATTGGATAAGTTCTTTAAGGAACAGTGTCTGCTGGAACAAGCTTTTATAAAAGATCCAGATAAATCCGTACAGGATTTACTGCATGAGGCCATTGCCACTATCGGTGAAAACATCGCTGTCCGCCGCTTTGCACGTTATGAAGTAGGGGAAGGAATTGAAAAAGAAGCTGATGATTTTGCGGAAGAAGTCATGGCACAGATTAATAAATAATAGATAGCATTCGCTTTGATAGATTGGGGGCATTCGTGTGGAAAATCCCAAATACAAGCGCGTGGTGTTAAAGTTGAGCGGGGAGGCTCTGGCCGGTGAGCGTGGATATGGTATTGAACATCATATCCTTAGCTCTATAGCACAGCAAATTGTAGAGGTTGTAAGCAGGGGAGTTGAAGTGGCGATTGTGGTAGGGGGCGGAAATATCTGGCGAGGTGTTTCCGGCAGTGCCCAGGGAATGGAACGTGCTACAGCCGATTATATGGGTATGCTGGCCACGGTCATTAATGCGCTGGCTTTGCAGGACGCACTAGAAAAAGAAGGTATTGATACCCGGGTTATGTCTGCGATTGAAATGAAAGAGGTAGCCGAACCTTATATCCGCCGACGTGCGATTCGTCATCTGGAAAAAGGACGGGTGGTTATTTTTGCCGCTGGAACCGGCAATCCTTATTTTTCCACTGATACCACCGCAGCACTTCGTTCAGCGGAGATAGAAGCTGAGGTTATCCTCATGGCAAAAAAGGTAGACGGTGTCTATGATTCGGATCCGCTAACCAACCCCCAGGCAACAAAGTTTACCAGCCTGGAATATATTGAAGTTTTAAGCAAAGGGCTGGGGGTGATGGACTCCACGGCTGCTTCTCTTTGTATGGACAATAAGATTCCGATTATTGTTTTTAATCTTACCGAAAATGGAAACATACTGAAGGCGGTAATGGGTGAGGATATCGGAACCTATGTAGGGAGGTAGAAGCATGATAAAAGACATCAAGAGTGATGCTGAAAGCAGGATGAAAAAGAGTATTGAGCATCTAACCAGTGATTATGCCAGTTTGCGTGCCGGAAGAGCAAATCCGGCCATGGTAGAAAAACTGATGGTTAATTATTATGGAGAACCCACGCCTCTAAACCAGTTAGCTAACATTCATGCCCCGGAAGCGCGTTTGCTGGTCATTCAACCGTGGGATAAAAGTAGTATGGAAGAAATAGAGAAAGCAATTCTAAAATCTGATCTGGGGATTACCCCCAACAATGACGGCAATGTAATACGTTTGGCCATACCAGCTCTGACCGAAGAAAGCCGGCGCGATTTGGTTAAGGTAATCAAAAAACGTGGCGAAGAAGCTAAGGTAGCAATTCGCAATATTCGCAGAGAGGCCAATGATATGATTAAAGAAATCGAAAAGGAAAAAGTTATATCAGAGGATCAAAGCAAGAAAGCCCTGGAGGATATACAGAAACTGACGGATAAATACATTAATGATATTGATGATATTATAGCAGTGAAGGAAAAAGATATCATGGAAGTATAGAAGCTTTGCAAGTAAATGGTTGGAATATGAAAGCTGTAAAGGTTATAATCAAAATACCCCCCGCTGGGGGGTATTGTTCTTATAGCGAGAGAAGGTGAATTTTTTCTAGAATGAAAACTAACTCTCAAGTCCAGATTGATCCCAACAATCTACCACAGCATATTGCTATTATTATGGATGGCAATGGCAGGTGGGCTAAAAGACGTTTTATGCCTCGACAAATAGGACATCGTGCGGGTATGTCTTCCTTAAAAGAAACGGTGCAAACATGTAGTCAGCTTGGTATTAGCGTCCTGACGGTTTTCGCCTTTTCCACTGAAAATTGGAAGCGACCTGCTGACGAAGTGAATTATTTAATGAAACTTCTGGTTGAGTATATACATAAAGAGCTCGATGAGTTGCATGAGAACAAAGTGCAGATTCATGTACTGGGGGATTATTCTACCATACCTGAAGAATGCAAGGTGGAAATTGAACGGGCTATCCGTTTGACCAAAAACAATCAGGGGCTTATCTTTAACATTGCTCTGAATTATGGTTCTAGGCAGGAAATATTGGATGCAACCCGGCATATTGCCATTGATGTTGTCGAGGGCAGATTGAAACCAGAGGAGATTAATGATTCTCTTTTCTCTCATCGCCTGTATACTTATCATGTTCCGGATCCGGATCTGTTGATACGTACGGCAGGGGAAATGCGTATTAGCAACTTTTTGCTATGGCAAATTGCCTACAGTGAAATCGTGGTTACCAATGTTTTGTGGCCTGATTTTCGCAAGAATGATTTGCTGGCTGCTATTGCAGAATATCAAAAGCGGGACCGTCGTTTTGGCGGTTTAAGTCATAAACAGGAAGGATCAAAGTAATGCTAAAAACCAGAATTTTAACAGCTGTCATAGGGATCCCGGTACTCTTATATCTCCTCTACCTGGGAGGAATATTCTGGGATATGGTCTTTCTTTTAATGGCGGTGGTAGCCCTGTATGAATATTTAACCATGATGAATCATAAGGGGATTTCATTGTGGATTCCCGCATATTATCTAATGATAGTATTGCTGTTGCAAAACCGACTGCCTGTGGATAGCGGTCTGCTTATTTTTATTGGACTGCTGCTGTTTGCGGTTGAACTTGTAGTTCGTTTTCCCCAGGTGGATCTGGCTGATACAGCCCGGAGCTTTTTTGGCGCTTTTTATATAGGCTATCTACTGCAT
>DUSB01000245.1 GCA_012840625.1 Syntrophomonadaceae bacterium | reverse complement strand
GATGAATAGAGGCCAATCAATGCGCCACCTATTGCTGAACCAAGGGTAGCAAATAATATTGGGTTAATGTCTGAGCGCAAATAGATTACTGTTCCGATAAACAAACCCAGCAGGGCGGCACCAAAAGAAGAACGGATACAGACCTTAAAAATCATTGAACGTCGCTGTAAACGCTTATCTTTTTCACTCATACAGATGATCCCTCCTAAAAAACATTGGATGGTTTGCATATAAATTCGTTTTATTAAAGATTAATCCTGCAAGAATATTAAAGATTGGGAAAAGTGGGAATAATTTATAAAAGCCTTCCAATGACCGGATCGCTTGTTTTGCGAACGTCAATATGATAAAATATGTACGTTTTAGATGGTAATAATTATATATAATGGGGCTATGAAAGGGAGAGTAAACGAAGAAAACGGGGGCAGCGAGCCCGGGATGGTGGAAGCCGGGTGCCTGTGATTCGCTTGAAGATCACCCTGGAGCCTTTCACCAACACTAGAGTGATGTTGGGACGCTGTTTAGCGTTATTATAACGAGGAGGTGCCGGAAGGCACTAAAAGGGTGGTACCGCGGAAGAATACCTTTCGTCCCTGGGGATGAAAGGTATTGTTTTTTAATTAATAACTATATCAAGAACGAGGTGTTATGTAACAATGGCCAAAAAGAAGGATAAAAAGAAAGGCAAGTATGATGCAACGCTAAATTTACCCCAGACCGAGTTTCCTATGCGTGGAAACCTTCCGATCAGAGAGCCTGAGATAGTGAAATATTGGGATGAAATTGATGTTTACCAGCAGATTCAGGATAAAAATCAGGGACACGATAAGTTTGTTTTGCATGATGGTCCGCCTTTTGCCAATGGGAATATTCATCTGGGCCATACTTTAAACAAGGTGCTGAAAGATATTATTATCAAATACAAGTCAATGCGTGGTTGGGATACTCCATATGTACCGGGCTGGGATACACATGGATTGCCGATAGAAACCCAGGCCATTAAAGATCTGGGTATTGATCGGCGTCGTACAGATATTATGGAATTCCGCCAGTATTGCCATGATTACGCCCTTAAATATGTGGATATTCAAAAGGAACAATTTAAACGTCTTGGTGTTCGGGGCGATTGGGAACATCCTTATCTAACCTTAAATCCCGAGTTTGAGTCGGTTCAGGTTAAAGTTTTTGGTGAGATGGCGAAAAAAGGATATATATATAAAGGGGTCAAGCCAGTATACTGGTGTGGTGATTGTGAAACGGCTCTAGCAGAAGCAGAGATTGAATATGGAGGAAAAATATCTCCCTCTATTTATGTTAAATTCTCAGTAGCAGATGGCAAAGAAATTTTGCCGCAGGATGTCTATGTGGTAATCTGGACCACCACTCCGTGGACTCTTCCGGCCAATCTGGCCATCAGCGTACATCCAGATTATGAGTATGTAGTGCTGGAACATAATAATGAAAAATACCTAGTAGCTGAGGGGCTGTTAGAGGAATTACAGGCCAAGCTGGGTTGGGAAAATATTACCATATTGCAAAGAATAAAAGGCCAGGAACTGGAGGGTGTTCTTTGCCAGCATCCCTTTATTGACCGGAAATCAAAGGTTATTTGTGGTGAACATGTAACCCTGGAAGCGGGTACCGGCTGCGTTCATACAGCTCCTGGTCATGGTGAAGATGACTATTATGTGGGGCGAGAATATGGTCTGCCTATTTTATCACCGGTCGATAGTACCGGTCATTTTACCAGAGAAGCAGGTAAATTTAACGGTCTATTTGTGCATGACGCCAACAAAGATATTATTCAGGAGCTGCAGGAACGAGGCATGCTATTAAAGGTTGAGGATTATGAACACCAATACCCGTTCTGCTGGCGCTGTAAAAAGCCGATTATTTATCGAGCTACAGACCAATGGTTTACTTCTATTGATGGATTTCGGCAGAGTGCCCTGGAGGCTATTGATGACGTAAAATGGATCCCATCGTGGGGTAGAGATCGTATTTATAATATGGTTGCAGATCGTGGTGACTGGTGTATTTCGCGACAGAGAAGCTGGGGTGTACCCCTGCCGATCTTTTATTGTCGTGAATGCGGAGAAACCATTATGAATGAGGAAACCATTGGCCGCATCAGTCAGCTTTTTGCTGAACATGGATCCAGCATCTGGTTTGCTAAAGAGGCTCATGAATTGCTTCCGGATGGGTATAGCTGTCCCAATTGTGGCGCCCGAGAGTTTGAAAAAGAAACCGATATTATGGATGTATGGTTTGATTCAGGATCATCACATATGGCGGTATTGGAGACCTATCCCGAGCTTCGCTGGCCTGCAGATATGTATCTGGAAGGCAGTGATCAGCACCGGGGATGGTTTAATTCCTCTCTTTTAACTGCAGTTGCTGTAAAGGGTAAAGCACCTTATCGCAGTGTTCTTACCCATGGATTTGTTGTAGATGAGCATGGATACAAGATGTCAAAATCACAGGGGAATGTTGTTGATCCGTTGAAACTGATTGATGAAATGGGTGCCGATATCCTTCGTTTATGGGTATCTTCTGCCGATTATCGTAATGATATTGCTGTATCTTCCAATATTATTAAACAGACCAGTGAAGCCTATCGGAAGATTCGCAATACATGCCGCTTTATTTTGGGCAATTTATATGATTTCGATCCCGATCATGATTCCGTTGCCTATGAAGACTTATCGGATTTTGACCGCTGGGCTCTACTGCGCCTGGATGCATTGGTAAGAAGTGTTACCGAGGCATATGACAACTATGAATTCCATGTGGTCTTTCATGCTATACACAATTTCTGTACCATTGATATGAGCAGCATCTATTTTGATGTCTTAAAAGATATGCTGTATTGCACCCATCCGCAGGATAAAGAGAGAAGGGCTGTTCAAACGGTACTTTATGAGGTTATTCAAACCATTACTATTATGCTGGCACCCATAATGGCTTTTACTACGGAGGAGATCTGGTCACATCTGCGCAAAGAGGATCAACCGCTCAGCATTCAATTGTTAGATTGGCCGTCTTTTAAGGATAATTATAGAGATAGCGAGCTGGAGGCTCGGATGGAAAAAATTCTACAGGCCAGAGAGGTTGTAAGTAAAGCTCTGGAGGAAGCCAGAGCACAAAAGCTTATTGGACATTCTTTAGGTGCTGATGTTATCATTTACGCAGATAGTGAATGGTTGGATATCCTTGGGAAAGCCAAAGCACTAAATAAATTATTTATTGTATCCCATGTAGAGCTAAAAGATACAGAAGTTCCGGCAAACGCAGTCAGCCTGGAGACGGTACCAAGTTTAGCGGTTATGGTAAAACCGGCCAGTGGAGAGAAGTGTCAGCGTTGCTGGGTAATTGACGAATCAGTCGGGCAGGATCCCGAGTATGTCGAGCTATGTGCACGTTGTGTCGATGTGGTGAAAAAGCTGGAGGGATAAAGGATGCCAGATGAAGGTACTCGGGTGATTATTACTGTTCTCGGTTATGATCAGGTTGGTATTATTGCTGCCATTGCATCGATACTAGCTGATGCGCGTATCAATATTCTGGATATAAGTCAGACCATTTTGCAGGGGTTTTTTACCATGATTATGGTGGTAGATATGGTTGAAAGTAGCCTGGATACCCTGCAATTAAGTGATATATTATCCAGCAAAGGTCAGGAAATGAACCTCAGCATTATGGTTCAGCATGAAGATATTTTTAAGTATATGCATCGTATTGGTTAGTAACGAATGAAAGAATATAGGGAAGGGGAGGTCATTCTCCTTTTCCTGTATTCAGGAGGAGAGTTTTCATGTCGTTTGGCATCACCAAGGAAGAAATTCTTGAAACGGTAACAATGGTACAGGTAGAAAAGCTGGATATACGTACCATTACCATGGGAATCAATATTCAGGACTGCCGCGGCAATGATGGTAAGGCTACCGGAATAAAAATCTATGATAAAATCGTAAAAAGTGCCAGCAATCTGGTAAAAGTAGGCGAGGATATCGAAAAAGAATATGGCATACCTATAATTAACAAAAGAATCTCGGTTACGCCCGTGTCGATGATAGCAGATGGGTTGAATGCAGAAGATATGGTTACCATAGGCCGTTATCTGGATCAGGCTGCAGCCGAGGTGGGGGTTAATTTTTTAGGGGGATTTTCGGCTCTGGTACACAAGGGCTTTACCAGGGGAGATCTGGCTCTTATCCAGGCTATCCCGGAAGTCCTGGCCAGTACAGCAAGGGTATGTTCTTCCATTAATGTGGCGACTACAAAGGCAGGCATCAATATGGATGCTGTCAGCCAGATGGGGGTTATTATCAAACAATCTGCTGAAAAAACCGCTGATCGTGATGGACTGGCCTGTGCTAAACTGGTTATATTCTGCAATGCCGCGGAGGATAATCCTTTTATGGCCGGTGCTTTTCATGGGGTTGGTGAGCCGGAGTGTACCATTAATGTTGGAGTAAGCGGACCAGGAGTGGTATTAAATGCGGTTAAAAAGCATCCTGATATGGAGCTGGGTCAGCTAGCCAACGTTATCAAAAATACCGCTTTTAAGATAACTCGAACCGGTGAATTGGTAGCCAGGGTTGCATCACAGCGTTTGGGAGTACCGTTTGGCATTGTGGATCTTTCTCTAGCTCCTACGCCAGCCATCGGGGATAGTGTTGCTGATATCTTAGAATCTATGGGACTGGAAAAAGCCGGCGCTCACGGAACCACAGCCTGTCTGGCTATGCTTAATGATGCGGTAAAAAAAGGAGGCGCTATGGCTTCTTCTTATGTAGGGGGATTATCCGGTGCTTTTATTCCGGTCAGCGAGGACCAGGGTATGATCAATGCAGTAAAAGCAGGCGCTTTGTCGCTGGAAAAATTAGAGGCGATGACATGTGTCTGCTCGGTTGGGTTGGACATGATTGCTATACCAGGCGATACACCAGCTGAAATTATCAGTGCAATCATTGCTG
The DNA here is from genome assembly GCA_012840625.1 of Syntrophomonadaceae bacterium. GTDB lineage: Bacteria > Bacillota > Syntrophomonadia > Syntrophomonadales > Syntrophomonadaceae > DUSB01. The sequence continues at coordinate 2,072 of DUSB01000245.1, read as the reverse complement.
ATGAAGCGGCAATTGGTATGATCAATCGAAAAACTACCGCTGTTCGTATTATACCCGTACCCGGAAAAAATGTTGGTGATTGGGTTGAGTTTGGAGGCCTGCTCGGGCATGCTCCCATTATGGCGGTCAACCGATTTTCGCCAGCGCGGTTTATTCAACGTAAAGGTCGCATTCCTGCACCGATTCATTCTTTAAATAACTAATTGGCTGCATGGTAAACTTCCTATCGTGTAATAATAAGACCAATTGAAGAGGGAAGGAAGGGACATCCGTGCAGGATACAGAAAAATTAAAAGACAAAAAACATGAATTAGAACAATTAATCCAGCAGAAGCGCGAAAACATTACCGTATCTATGGCAGAACATACAGATGAGCTGTCCATGTTTGACCAGCACCCGGCAGATTTAGCCACTGATGTTTATGAAAGAGAAAAAGAGTTGGCTCTATTAGAATTGCTGGAGTATGAGCTTGAACAGGTTAATCTGGCACTGGAAAAATATCAGCAGGGTGATGGTGGAGTATGCTTACAGTGTGGAGGGCGTATTGAAAATAAAAGATTAGAGCGAATTCCGTCCACCACTTTATGTGCTGCATGTGCTCATGCACAGGCTCCTACAGGAAAGCTATCTGAAGAAGTCATACCTGCAGCCGATATGTCGGATCGAGGAGAAACATTTCAAGTAGCTGGTTATGAACTTTTTGAGGATACCCAATAAAGTATCACCTATTTGCGGAATTGACAAAATCAGTTTATAGTATTGCTGAGATAGTAAGGGGGCTGGTTCCATGCGAATTGGAATATTTACCGATAGTTATAAACCTTACACCAGCGGAGTGGTAACTTCTATTTCGACATTTAAAGAGGAATTAACTCGATTGGGGCACGAAGTTCATATTTTTGCACCCAGTTACCCCAATTATACTGATACGGAGGAAAATGTATACCGATATTATTCGGTTCCTTCACCAACCAATCCAGATTACACCCTGGCCATACCGGTTTATCCGGGGATGAATCTGCTGATTAAAAAATTACAGCTTGATATTATACATGTTCACTCACCTTTTACGATGGGGCGGGTAGGTCTGCATTACGCTCGTAAATATTATCTGCCTCTGGTTTTTACCTACCACACGCGCTATGATCAGTATGTGCATTATGTTCCTGTCGCCCAGGATTTAGCCAAAGATATGACAATAAAATATAGCCGGCAGTTCTGTAACAGCTGTGATCATGTCATTGCTCCTTCGCCGGAGATTAAACAAATGGTAGAAGATGCCGGGGTGAAGACACCAGTATCGGTGATACCTACCGGGGTACCGCTGTATCGTTTTGAGAATGGGGATGATACTTGGCTGCGGCGCCATTATTCCATTCCCGAGCAGAACAAGATTTTGCTTTTTGTGGGTCGTCTGACTAAAGAGAAAAATCTCTTCTTCCTGCTGGATAGTTTTAAACTTGCCCGGGAACAGTTGCCCAATTTGACATTGGTCTTAACCGCCCAGGGACCTTTAGAAACTGAATTGAAAAATTATGCACAGCGATTAGGTTTTTCTCTGGATAGAGACGTTATTTTTACCGGTGCCCTGCCATTTGATACCCTGGTTCATGTGTATTTTTCGGCCGATCTGTTTGTCTTTTCATCCCTGACCGAAACACAGGGTCTGGTACTGATTGAAGCTATGGCAGCAGGTCTGCCGGTGGTTGCAGTTCGAGCCTCAGGTGTTCAGGATATGGTGGACCATGGTGTAGATGGAATTCTTACTGCTTGTGATCGTAAGGAGCTGGCCGAAGCCATTTGTCAAGTTATATCGGATCCTCATATGTATCAGCGTTTACAGGCCGGGGCAATTAAAAAAGCCAATTTACTTTCATCACGAACTCAGGCACTCAAGTTAGAAAGGATTTATCAGCATCTGCTTGATGGCAGGCGTTATCGTCCGGGGAGAAGTTGGGATTTTGGTTCCTGGTTTGGAATGTAATCCTGGTACCAGACCTGCTTCGACCAGAGCAGGTCTTTTTTATATAAAATAAAAACAATAAGTTAAATAAAAATATTGGAGAATAAG
>DUSB01000244.1 GCA_012840625.1 Syntrophomonadaceae bacterium | reverse complement strand
GCTATCATGGCGGGTCCCTTGATCACCACCATTGTTGATGCGGCAGCTCTGCTGGTATATTTTGGCGTTGCCTCATACTTTTTGAGCATATAGTTATTACGCACCAGCGGATTTAATATGATCTGCAAAGCAAAAAATGAGTCAGGAAGCATTGAACTGTACCCCTGACTCATTTCATACCTTATTTTGTTTTCGGCCACATTTAAGGTTTGGTAGACGCTGTTTTTTTGTAGGCATAAACGACTCTGGCTCTATTATCTACATCTCCTATTCCTCCATCCAATCCCATATCAAGGAAATATTTTCTTACTCGTTTGGCTATAGTAGGACTATTGGTTAAACGATAAATCCACCCGCTGCTTTCTTTTTTTACTTTATGATTTTCAAATAAGGCTTGATCCGGGTCGCTTGTAATTCCGATATACCAATCGTTCAATGCACTACCATCCTTTTTAACATGTGTCCTGATATCCAGTTTGGTTACGTTCTCGCTGGTTAGCATGATGCACACCTCCCTTTGCTATCAATTTTAGCATATTTCTCCTTTTTTTTACATATAAACAAGTATTTTCATGTGCTGGTGGTTTAATTTTTAAATATTCTATCTATTTAAATAATAATTTTAGAATATTCTGTCGATAGATGGTGCTCTCGGGCCCACTTCATCCAGTCGTACCAATGCAACAGCTAAAATCCCTCCAGCAGGCTATCAGCCCTCGATATCCCCTTCCTTTTATTGGTTCAGCCTTAAAATACAGTTTATTCCGGTGCTTTGGTAAGAAGCCCCCATCATTTTTACCCTCCAGGCTGCTATAACCATAAAAATCGTTCCCCAATAAAAGGCTCTGTTGGTAGAGCATGCCGGCATTATCTGCTATAATGATAATCAAATAGATACAGAAGCAGCCTCCACCTCCCCGAGGGTTATTCCATCAGGTTGTGAGGCAATAACAAATACATTTATGTTGCTGTAATTTGGAGGCTTATCGATCAAAAAATCGTGAGCCTCTTTATGTATCCAGGCTCTTTAAGGGACGATCAGATCCTTATAAATACACTGGCACTAATGCCTGGTCATCAGACCAGAAGCCACGATAAGCATGTTATTCCAGTCTATTTTGCTCGGCACCATTAACAATCAGAAAAGGAGGAATGTTATGCACTGAAGCGACGTAACCCCCATGGGGTTCATAGAAAGGAGCGATCAATATGACCAAAATGACTACATTCGAAAAACAGCGTCATATCGAGAGAAAACAGAAAATCGCCCGTACCCGCTGTAAAATTTGTAAACAGCCGATCGGGAGTAAGTCCTACATCATGTTTGAAGAAAGATATTTTCATACTGTCTGTCTGAGGACGAGAGGACAGCGATGAATTATGGCGGGAAAAACAGCGAATAGTTATGGCAATGCTGGTAGAGAGCGGTTGACCAGAAAAAGGCTTATCGTGGCTCTGGTTTAGCAGTCGGAATTTATTGCAGCAAAGCTTAGACATGTATCTAACCCGGGATAGTACCGCGGCCCTTCATCATAACCCAGATCTGTAATCCTACCTTTTTGAACATTACTTTTCTTTTTATCCTGAATATGTTTTAACTGTGCCTGCTCAACAGCAATGAATAAGTATCTTTAAATGCCTGCTATAAAAGCCATCCTGCCGCCTTTTGATGAAATAATTATTGCTTGGCTAGACGCCGTGCGGGCTGTTCCAGCATTTCTTTGATCGCCCACAGGTTAAGAAAAGCATTGTATCCCCACCACATGGATAAAGTCCCGCTGGCAGCTGTCCAGGAACAATACAAAGACAGCAGTCCCAGCAGCAGAAAAACTATCCACGGCCAGACTCCAAAGTGTTCCTCCAATTTTACCACTAGTATGTGATACAAGCCAATGGTAAATAGTACATATAAGCCAAAGATTATTCCCGTGTACAGTATGATTCTCCTCCCTAAATTGCTTTTTTTTCACAAATATGCCTATATTGTAGCACAATATTTTCTTCGTATTTAACAAGGATTTCGTCGATTCTGGTAATGAAGTAAGCCTGAGGCAAAATAAAAAAACCGTGCTTATTCCACGGTTTTATCTTTCATATGGTGCGGCGAGCGGGACTTGAACCCGCACCCTGTAAAGGATACGCCCCTCAAACGTACGTGTCTGCCCATTCCACCACCGCCGCAAACTGATATTAAATTCTCGCGCGCCGGGCTGATCTCCAGCCTCTCCCGCAACGGATATTATACAACAGCCCACCAGCACTGTCAATTTGTTTCCTGCCTCTGTTTGTACCCTATAACCAGGCAGTTTACCAGACTTTTACTTCCGTCCCATCTCTTTGGGGTCAGGCGGAGGAACGGGTGATTCAGGCTTGCTTAGATAGACTTTAAACCAATCAAATTCTTCCATCCCGTTAAGCAATAGCCCCTGCACCTCTTGACTGACTAATTTTACAGCCTCCTTTTGAAAAAGGAACAGGCAGGGGGCATCATCAATGATGATCTCTTCTGCACGTTTAAGCTGCTTAATCCTTTCTTCATTGTTTTTGTACTGCCGCCGTGAAAGATCCAGCACCTTATCAACCTGAGGATTCCGATAAGCAACAAAGTTGCTTAATCCTACGCCCGAACTATGGAAAAGGCTGTAGAGGAAGTTATCAGCATCCGGATAATCAGCCTTCCAACCCAGGCGGAAAAAGCTCATATCCAGACGGTGCATTTGTTTTTTATAATAATCCCAATCCGCAGTATCGATCTGCACCTTAACCCCTATAAGTGCCAATTGGCTGGCAATTTCCTTTGCCACCTGTTCATGACCCTGATCTTTGTTTACTTTCAGGGTTAAAGGCTGCAGGCCCTCACCGTCAGAATAACCTGCTTCTGCCATCAACTGGCGCGCTTTTTCCAGATCATAGCGATACCCGTATATCTGACGCTGGTAAGCTGGCATTCCATCCGGTACCACCCCCAGAGCAGGTCGATATCCCCCGCCAAAAACTTTCTTGATAATGGCATCCCTATCAATCGCGTAGTTCAAAGCCCGACGAAGTAAATAATTGTTGGCAAAGGGCTCCCGATTCATATTAAAACCCAGCCAGTAACTCTCCAGAGCAGGCTGCCGCAGCAGGAGCTTTTTCATTTCCTTATCTTTTACAAGATTTCTTACTTCCTGCTGAGGTACATCGTCCAGATAGTCCAGACGGCCACTTTTGAAATCTTTTAAGGCCTGATTTTGGTCGGAGTAGCTACTGACCTGTATAGCGTTTAATTTGGGTTTCCCTCTATAGTACTGCTCCCATGGTATCAGCACCATGCTTTCTTCTTTTTTTTCTTTTAAACAATAAGGTCCGGTTCCCGCACCCAGGTCATTTTTCTCCGCCTCATCCATAACGGCAAACATAGGATGGGTTAGTACATAAAGATAGGCCGCATGTGGTTTTATAAAACGAACACGAAGTGTCCGCTCATTAAGAACTTCGATGCCGCTAATCTCTTTATTGATTCCCTGCACCAGCTCTCTGGCTCCAACGATAGGCATAAAAAGGCTAATATTAGACCATTCTTCCGTTGCCACAAGATTACGCTGCCAGGATGCTTTTACATCTGCTGCAGTCATCTTTTTGCCATTATGAAAGCGCACATCTTTACGGAGCTTCAGTTCCAGCGTCTTCCCGCCATCACTAAACTTCCAGCTGCTAGCCAAAAGCGGTTGGATGTGCTCGTGTTCTCCATCATAGCTCACCAACCCTTCATACATGGCACGGCTGATCAGCTTTTCTCCCTGTTTTTCAACTAAAGCCGGGTGTAAGGTTTTTACCGGCCCCTTGATGCCCACAGTTAAAGGTCGCGATTCCATATTGGCGGTGAAAAGGGCCTGTTTTTGCAGGATAGAAACGCTTCCCCCTATGAGGGTTAGACCCAGAACAAAAACCAGCAGCAACAGCCGACGCCTTTTGAATGGATTACTGTGGTAGTACACAAAAAAGCCTCCTTAATAGTTTGTCTAACGACATTCTATTAAGAAGACCTGTGCTTCATGCGTAAAGTTTCTGTTCTATCTAATCATAAATAGCCCGATAGGCATGATAAGTCTTTAATACATTGCGAACGTATTCTTCGGTTTCATTATAAGGAATATTTTCTATGGTTTCCTCCCGGCCATCCCATAGTCCGCTGCGTATCCATTCTTTCACTCTTCCCCGTCCGGCATTATAGGCAGCAATCATGGTGGTTTCATTACCACCAAATTCCTCCTGCAAGCTGCGCAGATACCAGCAACCAAATTGAATGTTTACTTCCGGATCATGTAGATTCTGCGCTTGAAAATCATCTATACCCTTCTGCTCTGCAATCCATTCAGCTGTTTCCGGCATGATCTGCATAAGCCCTTTCGCTCCCTTGGGAGATTCTGCGCCGGTCTGGTATTTACTTTCTACCCTGATAATCGCAAATACCAGATAGGGATCTACATCTTCTTCACTGGCGGTAGTAAAAACCAATTCCTGATGCGGCAGCGGGTAAAAAAAACTTATCCACCGGGGAAAGATGAAAACAAAAGCCAGAAATAATAAAATAATAATCCATATTATGAGTGAAACACGGCTCTTGGCCTTGATCCGCACTGCAAGTTCCCTCCATCATTAGATTGACTACTGTATCACTATTATATTGATCGATTATTCAGTATAGTTATTGTAATAATTGGATGCAACACGAATCGTTTCCTCCAGGCTCCCCCTGTTATCCAGAACGACATCAGCCATACGGGCCTTTTCATCCAAAGACATCTGGGCATCGATACGCATAATTGCCTCCTCACGGGTATAGGAATTACGTTCCATCAGACGCTCGATCTGCGTTTCCCGATCCACCCATACCACCCATACCTCATCACAAATACGCTCACTGCGCGTCTCATAGAGCAGAGGTATTTCCAAAAAGACAATGGCATAGGGGTTGGTGTGGCGAATTTCACGCAGACTTTCTTTAAAGCTCTCCATAACCCGCGGATGAGTTATTTGATTGAGTTTTTCTAGTTTTTCCGGTTCATTAAAAACAATCGCACCCAATT
>DUSB01000026.1 GCA_012840625.1 Syntrophomonadaceae bacterium | reverse complement strand
GATGAACTGGTGGCCAATGTAGAAGAAGAGGCTACCCTGATTATTAAAGATTATTCCAATCACCATGATAAAACTCCCGAAGAAATACTGGAAGGGCTCTTGCGTACATATGAGGATGATGTATCAGATAGTTTAGTTATAGCCAGGGCGCTGGGTCTGGGAAGCAGTACCAGCCAGCTGGAACAGCAAGTATCGCCCCGCGGGTATCGCATGTTGAGCAAGATTCCGCGTATCCCGCCCTCTATTATCGAAAATCTGGTGGAGCGCTTCGCGCTGCTGGCACATGTACAGCGAGCCAGCATTGAAGAATTGGATGATGTAGAAGGGATTGGGGAAGTAAGAGCCCGGTCAATAAAGAATGGACTGAAACGCATGCAGGAACAGCTGTTGCTGGAATACATGGTCTGAGTCTAGTGCTCCCAGGAGCAGCGAGCAGTCATGAAAACGAGCTTAATGAACACCAATGCTTTAATAGGTGCTTATTAAGCTCGTTTTTTGTCTTTTTTATTATCAGGTCATATTAAAAACGCCCAGCGTAGTAGCCTGTTTGTATTCCTGCAGAAATACGTCATAAAGGTTAATATCCAGTGAGTTGCAGAGTGCAGCAGTATAAAAGAGCATCTTACCCAATTCATTGACCAGAACTTCTTCGCAGTGCGGGCAGACTTCGCCCCTGAGATGGTTGTCAAGATACTGCTTTAATTCCTGTACAGACTCAATATCTTCAGGAATCTCGTTTTTCTTTGCCTGAATGGAAATACAGCCGCAATCGGTAACCGACTTGGTAACGGCTCGATTTACTCTACTGTGGGACTCTGAAAGCTTCGATAATATATCCAGAATACTGTAATGCCGGATCAATAGCTGATCAACAGCATTTTGAAATTCATCACATATTAAATCTTTCACGTCAGGCCTCCTCCCGTACGGAAAAAGTTTAATCCATTATAGACTTGCTATTCTTCTTTTGTCAATTAGAGCCTGTATCTCCAGGTCTTTGTACAGCGTTGGGGGGAGTTTTCATTTCTGATGGCGCATAAAATTACCATTCACTGTATAAAATAGAGCATTTTTATCAAAAATACCATATGGAGGTGATAAATGCTATGAATAATAAATTATTCTCAAGCAAGCTGTTTTCTTTCCCTTTGTTGATGATAGCCTTGATCTTTGGCTTATGGCTGAGTTATACCACTGGAAATCATCTGGATTTGCCGGGGGCTTATAAAATCAGTATTGGTATCATGGCTACGCTACTTTTTTATTTTTCCTCGGGCTGGCTACTGCGAGGGTTTATTCGTACTGTACGGGCTTTCAACCATCTGCTGGATAATACATCAATTGAAATCCTGGTGGGCGGAACCGGAGGTCTGCTGTTAGGAGTTTTTTTAGGATTATTAAGCAGTTATCCTTTATCAATGATCAACGGCTCAGGAGCCTATCTGACCATTATTATTTTCTTCTTATTTGGTTATACCGGTCTGAAAATTGGGGTGAGAAGGGCGGCCGATGTCTTTGAACTCCTGCCTGGTTTAGGCCATGAAAAGACCAGCAGCATGGACATGCTTGATCAGCCCACCAGCAAGGTGCTTGATACCAGCGCCATTATTGACGGGCGGATTTACGATGTCTGTGCCAGCAAATTTCTGGAGGGTCAGCTTATCATACCGATTTTCGTCATTGAAGAACTGCAGCATATAGCAGATTCCTCCGATCCTTTGCGCAGGAATAAAGGTCGTCGGGGCCTGGAGCTGCTGGCAAAAATGCAGAAGCATCCGGCGGTAAAAATTGATATAATAGAAGAAAATATCCCTGAAGAAAAAGAAGAGGATATGTAATTAATACGCCTCTGCAAGCAGATGAATGCCAGCATCATTACCACCGACTACAATCTGAATAAGGTAGCCGAGTTACATGGAATCAGGGTGCTTAATATTAATGAGCTTACCAATGCGGTGAAAGTGGTGGTGTACCCTGGTGAGACCATGCAGGTTAGTGTTCTCAAGGAAGGAAAAGAACCCGGCCAGGGAGTCGGTTATCTGGAGGATGGAACCATGGTGGTGGTGGAAGATGCCCAGGATGAAATTGGTAACACCCTGGAAGTTATGGTTACCAGTGTGTTTCAAACTGCAGCGGGCCGGATGATTTTTACCCGCAAGCTCAAAGAAGAGCAGCACAGCAATGGGCATACTGCTATACAGGGGGTGCATGTACAAGAGGTGAACATGTATGGCTGACAACCTCAGGGTTGTTATAGCGGCAGCAGGTAGAGGACGGCGTATGGAAGATCAAATCAATAAGCAGTACATTTTACTGGGGAGCCGTCCGGTACTGGCCTATTCACTGGAATTCTTTGAAAACATAGACAAGGTAGACAGGATCGTGGTAGTGGCGAGGAAAAAAGAAATAGAGTACTGCCGCCGCGAGGTGGTTGAGCGTTACGGTTTCAAGAAAGTAAGTCATATTGTAGCCGGGGGCAAGGAGAGGCAGAATTCTGTTTGGGCAGGTTTGCAGCAATTGGGCAGGGATACAGATTATGTGGCTGTGCATGATGGTGCTCGGCCACTTTTATCGTCTAAAGTATTATATGATCTGCTGCGAACTGCAGAGGAATGGGGTGCTGCTATTCCCGGGGTAGCAGGCAAGGATACCTTGAAAATGGTTGACCGGGATGGTTTTGTTCGTCAGACCATGGATCGTGAGAGCATATACAGTATTCAGACCCCACAGGTTTTTAAATATGCCGAACTGCTTCATGCCTATCAGCAGGCTAATGAAGAAGGCTTTATTGGTACAGATGATGCTTCACTTTTTGAACATTTTATTGGTCGGGTTAAAGTGGTAAAGGGAGATGAGCGCAATATAAAAATTACCACCCAGGATGATCTGATTCTTACCCATGCCCTCCTGCAAGCGTATGGACTGCTGCATACCGAGTAAGGGGCAAGCTTTTTCAATAGAGGATATAATGATAGCGGTGGTGAAGACCAGTGCGAATTGGATTTGGTTATGATGTACACCGTCTGGTAAAAGGGCGTCGGCTCATACTGGGCGGTGTTGAAATTCCATGGGAAAAAGGTCTGCTGGGGCATTCGGATGCAGATGTACTAACCCATGCCTTATGTGATGCCCTATTGGGAGCTGCGGCCCTGGGGGATATTGGTCGCCATTTTCCCGATAACGATCCGCGCTATAAGGATATTGACAGCCTGTTACTACTGGCCAGGGTTGAGGCTATGCTTATAGAGGCAGGTTTTAGCATTGTCAATGTGGATATCACTATTGTAGCGGAGAAACCCCGTCTGGCTCCGTATATACAGGATATGGGCACCAACATCGCTCGCGTGCTGGAGCTTGATGCCGGGCAGATTAATATAAAAGCAACTACCACCGAAGGCCTGGGGCCTGAGGGACGTGGAGAAAGCATCAGCGCCCAGGCAGCCGTACTCATACAGGAATTATCAGGGGATTGATAGCAGTTGTCTATGACAAAGGAGGATATATTTTTATGAAAAAATGTAAAGTGCGTTTTGCACCCAGCCCCACCGGCCCTTTACATATCGGCGGGGCCCGCTCAGCCCTGTTTAATTATCTCTATGCCCAAAAACAGGGGGGAGAAATGGTGCTGCGCATTGAGGATACAGATCGGGAGCGATCTAAAATTGAATATGAGGAAGAAATTATCGAATCATTACGATGGCTGGGTATTGATTGGACGGAAGGGGTTGGCAAGGGTGGAGAAAACGGACCTTACCGCCAAACAGAACGCCTGCCTGTTTACCAGCGATACATAAAACAGCTCCTTGATGAAGGCAAGGCTTATTATTGTTTCTGTACCGATGCAGAACTGGAGGAGCAAAGGCAGAGCTTAATAAAAAAGGGTGAAACCCCTCGCTATCTGGGTCAATGCAGTCATTTAAGTGCTGAAGAAGTGCAGGCACGTCTGGACGCAGGTGCGAAGCCCGCGGTTCGCTTCCGGGTACCCCGCAACAAAATCTATGTGGTTAATGATCTGGTGCGGGGACGGGTTAGTTTCGAAGCCGATGGAATTGGTGATTTTATCATTGCCAAATCAGATGGCCTGCCTACCTATAATTTTGCTGTGGTTATTGATGATGTATTAATGGGAATCACTCTGGTCATGCGAGCAGAGGAACACCTTTCCAATACCCCGCGCCAGCTGATGATTTATGAAGCTCTGCAGTTTCCCCGCCCTGATTTTGCTCATATCTCGCTGATACTGGGTGAAGATAGACAGAAAATGAGTAAGCGGCATGGGGCCACATCCTTGATCCAATACCGGGAGCAGGGCTATCTGCCGGAAGCACTTTTTAATTTCCTTTCCCTGCTGGGATGGTCACCCCATGGTGAGGAGGAGATCCTGAATCCGGAGGAGATTATCCGGGATTTTTCCCTGGAGCGGGTTTCCAAAAGTCCGGCCGTTTTCGACCTGGATAAACTAAACTATATTAACCAGCAGCACATCAAGCGCAAGAGTCTGGATGAACTGCAAGCCCTGCTGTATCCTTATCTGGAACAATCGCCCTATGCGGCCCAGGTAAAAGCTCTGGATGAGAAAAGACTTGGCTATATGATTGCTGCCATTCGCAACCACTTGGTGTGTTTGACCGATGTTAACCAGGAATTGGGGGTCTTTTTTGATCAATTCCAGTACGAAGAAGAGGCCCTGGAGGTTCTGCAGGGTGAGCAGGTCGTCAGGGTACTGACCCTTTTTACCGAGGATCTGCCTGCTTGTCAGGATCCAGCTGAGGTGGGCGCTTTTATAAAACAAGTGATTAAGAAAAGTAAAGAAAAACCCAAAAATGTTTATATGCCGCTGCGCAGTGCCATTAGCGGTCGCACGCACGGTCCTGAACTACCAGCCTTGATCTGTGTATTGGGACGAGAAGAAACCCTGCGCAGGGTACAGCATACACTGGAGAAAATAAACGGGTAAACATCTGTTTATCTTGAAAATGCTTGACAATTTGCCCGGTGCCGACATATAATCGTAACAAATCCGGCATAGTTTTCAATGCGTAGAATGGGAGAAGTAAGCGTCGATCGCTGCCAGAGAGAGAGGGTCACCGGCTGAGAGCCTTCTTACAGTATGAAGTCGCTGAAAATGCGCCCAGGAGCAGGCATACCGAAGGAAGAGTAGGTTTGCACGGTATCGTACCGTTATCACGAGCTGAGGGGAGTATCTATTATGATGCTCAATCAGGGTGGAACCGCGGAAGAAAACCTTTCGTCTCTGTTGAGACGAAAGGTTTATTATTTTTGTCTATAAAATAATAAAAAGGAAGGGATGAAAAATGTTTAAGACGGTCAAAGAAGAGATCCGGGTGGTATTTGAACGGGATCCTGCCGCACGCAGTATAGGGGAGATCCTCTTTTGTTATCCTGGTTTTCGTGCCATTATGAATCATCGCTTGGCGCATTTTTTCTACTGTAAGAAGAGATATTTTTTAGCTCGCTGGATCTCGCATATCAGCCGTCATTTAACCGGCATTGAAATTCATCCTGGGGCTAAAATAGGAAAGGGTGTATTTATAGATCACGGCAGCGGCATTGTTATCGGTGAAACTGCTGAGATTGGTGATAATGTAACCATTTACCAGGGAGTAACCCTGGGAGGAACGGGTAAGGAAAAAGGCAAACGGCACCCCACGATTGGGAATAATGTAACCATCAGTGCGGGAGCCAAGGTGCTGGGATCCTTCCGGGTAGGAAATAATGTTAAGATTGGGGCGGGCTCGGTGGTGTTGAAAGCTGTGCCCGATAACTGCACCGTAGTAGGCGTTCCCGGTAGGATTGTGGTGAAAGATGGAGCCCGGGTGGAAGATACCGAAGCACAAATTGATCTGGATCATAATATTTTGCCTGATCCCATTGCGGATGCTATAGGCGATCTGCAAACCCGCATTGAAGAACTGGAAAAACGCTTATCCGAATATGAAAGTGAAGGTGGCTGGAATGAGAATACACAATACACTAAGTGGCCGCAAAGAAAAACTGCAAACGCTTAATGAAAATGAAGTGCGCATCTATGTCTGCGGTCCGACAACATATAATTTAATACACCTGGGGAATGCACGTCCACTGGTGGTTTTTGATACACTACGCAGGTATTTAAGCTATCGTGGTTATCGGGTTATCTATGTGCAAAATTTTACCGATGTAGATGATAAGATTATTGCAAGAGCCAATGAAGAAGGAATCGATGCCTTACAGTTGTCGCAGCACTACATTGATGAATACTTTGTTGATGCTGATCGCCTGGGAATCATGCAGGCGGATATACATCCGCGGGTCAGTGAGCACATGAACGATATTATTGATGCAGTGGGCAAATTGATAGAAAGAGGTTATGCTTATGAAATAGACGGAGATGTCTATTTTCGGGTACGTGCTTTTGATGGATACGGCAAGCTATCCAAACGCAGTCTGGATGACATGCGGGCTGGAGCTAGAATAGCTGTCGATGAACGCAAACAGGATCCCCTGGATTTTGCTTTATGGAAAAAAGCCAGAGCAAGCGAACCCTCCTGGGACAGCCCCTGGGGAGCAGGAAGACCGGGCTGGCATATTGAGTGTTCAGTTATGTCGACCAAATATCTGGGTGAAACCTTTGATATTCATGGAGGCGGCGCGGACCTGATTTTCCCCCATCATGAGAATGAAATCGCTCAGGCCGAAGCCATGACCGGAAAACCCTTTGTGAACTACTGGATGCATAATGGTTTTATTACCATTAACCAGGAGAAAATGTCCAAATCGCTAGGCAACTTTTTCGTATTGCGGGATATTCTGGATAAGTATCCGGCTGATGTGGTGCGCTATTATTTAATTGCCACCCATTATCGCAGCCCGCTAGATTTTGATGATGGTAAACTGGAAGAAGCTCGCCGGGCCCTGGCCAGGCTAAAAAACAGTCTGCAGCTGGCAGAGGAGTTCATACAGGGTGATGAAGCTGAGGCGGCAGAATTAGATGAACAAGCCAGCGCTTTCCTGACAGAGATAAGCAGCCTGGAAGCTAGCTTTATAGAAGCCATGGATGATGATTTAAATACCGCTATGGCCATTGGCCATCTTTTTGAGATGGCTCATACTCTGAACAGTTTTTTAGCTTCAGCTCCACGCAGTGAAGCTGGAAATCGTGTCGCTGTGTTTCGCGCTTTGCAAACATTTCGAGCCCTGGGAGATGTACTGGGGATTTTTATGAAAGTAGATGACGAGGAAAAGAAGGCCGTGGAGGGGCTGTTAGATATTTTGCTGCAGCTTCGCTCCCGGGCACGGCAGCAGAAGAATTTTGCTCTGGCGGATGAAATACGTGATATCTTAAGTGAACATGAGGTGCGGGTGGAGGATGGCCCGGAGGGAAGCCGGGCACGCTATGAAAAGGAACCAGATGCCAGCGAGCTGGTGGAGTTATTACTGGCCATTCGCGGCAGATTTAAAGCAGAAAAACAATATGATCAGGCTGACTGGGTGCGGGACAGATTGATGGATCAAAATGTTATTATAGAAGACACCCGTGAAGGAGTACGATGGAAATTTGCTGATGCCTAAAGTATTCGATGAAAAAACCTTAAAAGAGTATTCACCTCAGGTGCTTGCTTATGTTGGCGATGCCGCTTTCGAGCTAATGGTACGCACTCACCTTATTCAGGGTGGTAATCGCCGCATGAATGAATTGCATCAGGAAGCGGTAGAAGTGGTGAAAGCCAGGACACAGGCTCATTTAGTCCGCCAGCTCTATGATGACCTGAGCCGGGAAGAACAGGATATTGTACGCCGGGGCAGGAATGCCAAAGGCAATCCGCCCCGCCATGCTCAGGTACAGGATTATCGCTTAAGTACGGGATTTGAGGCCCTGATGGGTTATCTCTATCTCAAAGGGGATGAGGAGCGTCTGTTATCCATTGTCGAGCAGGCTTTTTTGTTTATGGAGCAGGATGAAGATCCTGGCGCAGATGGGTGAAAAGAGGAGGATAGCTTATGATTATAATTCAACCGCAGGTGCTGATTCCGATCACCGAGATTGAAGATCAAATTATCGGTAAATTAGAACGCTATGCCCGGGTTTGCTATAAATCTGAACAGCGCATGGAAAAGGATTTTAATCCTGCTTTTTTACGGGGTATTCTCAACAGCGGTCATGAATCAGTCATTGAACATGAGAAGATTACGGTGATGTTCATCTGTGATCGGGGCATTACCCATGAAATTGTTCGACACCGTATTGGTTCATACAGTCAGGAATCAACGCGTTACTGCAATTACAGTCAGGATAGATTTGGTCAGGAAATAACAGTTATTGAACCTTATTATCTAGAAGATTCTCGCCGTTATGAGTTATGGGTCCAGGCCTGTAAATGTGCGGAAAAAACCTATATGGAAATGTTGCAGATGGGTATGAGTCCCCAGGAAGCACGCGCCGTTTTACCTACCTGCTTGAAAACCGAAATCGTAGTTACATACAACATGCGTGAATGGAGGCATTTTTTCAAACTGCGCTGTGCACCCGGAGCCCATCCGCAGATGCGACAGCTGGCTATACCGTTGCTGAAAACGCTACAGCAGCGAGTGCCCATTCTTTTTGATAACATTGCATATGATGAAGAGTTTCCAGCTGAACACTATGCGCAGGTACAGTGGACGGACGCATTTTTCAACCCACTGACGCAAGAATAAAAACAGGAGACCGATCGTAAATTTATTAATATTTTTCACCGGCTCAATGTTTCCTGGGACAGTATATTTTGGAGGAAGATGAATGGCAGAAAAAATTGCCGGAGTCAATGCAATCATGGAAGCTATCCGTGGAAAACGCAAAGTGCAGAAGATTTTTATTCAGGAAGGCCGCGGAGGTAAAAAAGTGCAGGATCTATTAAACCTGGCTTCAAAACGAGGGATTTACTGGCAGTATGTAGAAAAACAGCGCCTGGATCAACTCTATACTGGTGGTAACCACCAGGGTATTGTAGCTCAGGTAGAAGATTATGAATATGCTAGTGTGGAGGAGATATTGGAGTCGGCAGCTCTAAAAGGAGAGGAACCGTTCCTGCTTATTTTAGATGGGATCGAAGACCCTCAGAACCTGGGCTCCATTATCCGTACCGCTGAATGTGCCGGGGTTCATGGTATTATTCTGCCCCGCCATCACAGCTGTGAGATAAGCGGTGCCGTATCCAGAGCTTCGGCGGGAGCATTGGAACACATTCTCATAGCCCAGGAACACAATCTGGTTAACACCATCCAGGATTTAAAAAAGAGGGGCTTTTGGGTTACTGCTGCCGATATGGAGGGAGAAGAACTGTATCATCGTGCCAGCATCCCTGCTCCTACTGTGCTGGTTATTGGGGGTGAGTCCCGGGGGATCAGGCGTTTGGTGAAGGAAAACTGTGATCTGATCGTTCGTATTCCCATGCAGGGAAAACTACAATCTCTTAATGCCTCTGTGGCTGCGGCCTTGATGATTTATGAAGTAGTACGCCAACGTACATAGCGACACAAAACAATACGGGCCTAAAGGATTAAGGGAAACGAAAGTCATATAAACAAAAATTGGCTGGAGGGCTTTGAACTTGACGTTTCCCCCCTATTGTATATATAATTAAATTTGACCAAGCGTATGGCAGTGGAAGCATTGAAATACATAATGGAGGCGATTGAATGAGTAATTCTATCGCTGCTGAAAAGGTATATCTCGTTTATTCCGAGATGAGCGATGAGGATGTAGTGCTTCTGGCGCAGGATGGCGATCAATGTGCAACAGAATACCTAGTAGATAAATATAAAAACTTTGTCCGGGCCAAGGCGCGTTCATACTTCCTGATCGGAGCAGATCGGGAGGATATCATACAGGAAGGTATGATAGGTCTATTTAAGGCTGTTCGCGATTACAGACCGGACAAACTTACTTCGTTTAGAGCTTTTGCTGAGCTTTGCATTACCCGGCAGATTATTACTGCTATTAAAACAGCAACCCGGCAGAAACATATCCCTTTAAATTCCTATGTATCATTAAATAAACCCATTTATGATGAAGAATCTGATCGCACGCTGATGGATGTACTTTCCACCAATAAGGTTACCAACCCGGAGGAAATCGTTATCAGTCGCGAAGAATATGTCTTTATTGAAAAAAAAATGGGGGAAATTCTCAGTACGCTGGAATGGAAAGTATTGATGGCCTATCTGGAAGGTAAATCTTACCAGGAAATCGCAGTGGAGTTAAAGCGTCATGTAAAGTCAATTGATAACGCTTTACAGAGGGTGAAACGTAAGCTGGAAAGGTATCTGGAAGATCGTAACGAATTTTAAGCATCCAGGATTCATTCGTTGTTTTAAAGTAAAGCCAAGTAAGATAGGATACTGCAACAGGGTTACCGATACCTTCTGCTGTAGGCCTATTCTGTGTAAAATAGCAGGATGAGCAGGTATAGCAGCAGGAGGATGAAGTTTGAATATACTTACGGCCTGGTATTTGCACATGGTTTTTAGACATGGTATAGCAGCAGGCCGTTTTTTAGGGCCACAGATGAAAAACTAAAACTGCCTATTGACTTTACTTGGCGCAAGATTTACAATATTACTTGCTGAGCCGAGCTAGCTCAAT